>CAVAII010000001.1:0-9882 GCA_963588535.1 Erysipelotrichaceae bacterium
AAAATTGCCTGTTTGAAATCCATTTCTTTATATTTTTTATTTTTTTTTCTTTCTTTCCTAATTTTCTGTTTTCAAGTTCTTAGAATAAAGTTTAACTTTATTGAAATATTCTTTAACTTTATCAAAATATTCTTTAACTTTATCAGAATATTCTTTAACTTTATCAGAATATTCTTTAACTTTGTCAGAATATTCTCTTACTTTATTCTAACAACCCCTTTACTTTGTTTTTTATAAGTCTGTTCTTGGCTCTATAATTGTTCCCCACTCACGTTTGGTTGCACGCTTGTTGACAATCTTTATTTTCTCTATTGCGTAGCGTCCATTAGGGTGTAGAACAATCATATCTACTACGCCGTCATGATGTTTTAAGACTACACGGTTTTTATCATATCCGTTTTTCTTTTTCCATGTGTGAACAAACATCTCTTCTGGCTTAGTAGGATTATAATTAGGACAATCCCATTCGTGTACTTTGGTGCAGAAGATCTCTTTCCAACGGTTACCAGTATAAGAATATATCCTAAAATAATTGATATTAGTGTAGTCACGATAAACGGTCATAAAACTAATCTCGTCTGTTCCATCGCCATCTAAATCTCCCTCATTAACCAAAAAATATACACCCAAATCTCCATCTAATTGTAGTGGAGTAATCTCTGAGTTATCGCTATAAATCATAGTTGCTGTCTCATAGAGATTCTCTTCGAAACCATCGCCATCAAAATCCCCTCTAATACTAAAACGAGTAGAATTGTTCTTATTCCATCTCCACTCGGAAGGTACAAGATTAGTCGTAACAACATCTTGCCATGGTTTCAACTCACTTGTAGAAATATCTTCCTCCTCTTGTGCAATAACGTTATTAGATAAACTAATCCCAAAAAGCACAATCATTGCTACCATTGTTAGTCTTATAATCTCAACTACTTTGTTTTTCATATTTACTAAGTTTTTATTTGTTTATCTTTCATTATGATAACTATTCCTCAATAGTATCATAACGCAAATTCTCTATTATATAGTTTTGACGCTCTGGAGTATTCTTACCCATAAAGAAACGTAATACCTCTGGCGTTTGCGAATCGTGATTCAAAAGCACAGGATCCAGTCTAATATCCTTACCTATAAAATGTGAGAACTCCTCTGGCGATATCTCTCCAAGACCTTTGAAACGAGTAATCTCAACACCTGTTTTTAGTTTCTTAATAGCATCTTGTTTTTCGTCCTCATTATAGCAATAGTAAGTCTGTTTTTTGTTTCTTACTCTAAACAAAGGCGTCTGCAAGATATAGATATGTCCCTGTTTAACAAGTTCTGGGAAATATTGCAAAAAGAAAGTCATTAACAACATTCTAATGTGCATACCGTCTACATCGGCATCTGTTGCTATTACTATATTATTGTAACGCAAATTATCCATATCCTCGTCTATATTGAGAGCAGAATGCAAAAGACTAAACTCCTCATTCTTATAAACAATCTCTTTGCTCTCTCCGTACGAATTATATGGCTTACCTCTTAAAGAAAAAACGGCTTGAACATTAGGATCTCTCGACTTAGTAATACTTCCCGATGCAGAATCACCCTCGGTAATAAACAGAGTTGTCTCTAATCTACGCTCGTCCTTAGTATTATAATGCACTCTACAATCTCTCAACTTACGATTAACCAACGAAGTCTTTTTAGCACTTTCTTTGGCTAATTTCTTGTAGTTCTGCATTCCTTTTCTCTCTTTTTCGTTACGCTGTATCTTCTCTAAGATAGCATTAGCAACGTCTTGGTGCATATATAGATAAGGGTCGAGCGTTTTCTTTACTATATCATTAATATAGTTTCTAACCGTTATACCCTTACTTTTGTCATAATCTACACTACCTAACTTAGTCTTGGTTTGAGAATCGAAAATAGGGTCTATTATCTTCAAACTAATAGCCGCAATTAAGCCATTTCTAATATCCGATGGCTCATAATCTTTTTTGAAATAGTCCTTAACGACCCTAACAATAGCCTCACGGAAAGCCGCTAAGTGAGTACCTCCCTGCGTTGTATATTGACCATTAACAAATGCGTAATGCTCTTCGGAAAGTATCTTATTAGAGTGAGTAAAAGCAAACTCAAAGTCGTCTTGTTTTAGGTGAATAATAGGATATAAAGCATCTTCTGAGGAAGATATATTATCGTTAAGCAAATCTAATAGACCATTATTAGAACGATACTTTTGCTTGTTATAAACTATGGTAAGACCTTTGTTAAGATAAGCATAATTCTTTACCATCTTAACAATATAATCATCGATAAAAGAATAATTCTCAAACAATTCTCTATCTGGCACAAATTCTATTAAGGTACCCGACTCTTCTTCGCTTTTTTCTATATTGTATTCTTTTACTAACTCGCCTTTTGAGAACTCTGCTTTCTTGGTTTGACCTTCTCTAAAAGATTGTACAAAGAAGTAAGAACTAAGAGCATTAACTGCTTTCGAACCAACACCATTCATTCCAACAGATTTCTTAAACGCTTCGGAATCTATTTTACCTCCTGTGTTCATCTTAGCAACGCAGTCTACAACTCTACCCAAAGGAATACCTCTACCATAATCTCTAACCCTTACCTTACCTTGTGCAAAATCTATATCTAACTCTATTGTCTTGCCTTGACCCATTGCAAACTCATCAACAGAGTTATCCATTATCTCCTTAACTAATATATAGATACCATCGTCAGCAGAGGCTCCGTTACCAAGTTTGCCGATATACATACCAGGACGCTTACGGATATGTTCATTCCATACGAGCGTCTTGATATCTTCCTCGCTATAATTTACAGTATTTTTTGTAATGTCTTCCATAATATACGTTGCAAATTTACGAAATTTTTTTAGACAATTAATATATTTAATCTCAAAAAATGATTTTGTTACCTCAGTATTCGTAGATTTTTTATAAATTTGCAATGTTAAATAGGTAAGTAATTGTAATCATAATACAAATGAAAAAGATAGTTGCACTTTGGGTATTGTTGTGTGTGGGTTGTGGATTAAAAGCACAACTTGAGGTTAATGTACCGCAGAATCTTAATGTTTCGCAAATAGATGATAACTCTGCATTGCTCTCTTGGCAGAAAGAAGAAGGAATATATAAGTATATAGTCTGTTATAATATGGCTATGAGCGACCAAATAATAGAGCAAGAGACCTCGGATACAAGTTTATACATAGATAATTTGGTTTCGGCTACGCAATATTTGTGGCGTATACGTGCCATTAGTGTAGATATGGACACAAGTGATTGGTCTGACTTATATTCTTTTTATACCAGTGGTTTTACTACTGATTGTAGCGAGGTAAGTCATCTAAAACTTTTTTCTGTTAATGAAACAAGTTTAGCAATTAGTTGGCAAGCAGACGAAAACACTCTATATTGGGAAATAGTTGTAGATGAGATGGGGTCTAACCCTGATAATATCGGCAAAAGATATTTCACCACCGATATGGAGTATGTGTTTAATAACTTAGAGAAAGGTTTGGTCTATCAGTTTGCCGTACGTTCACATTGCGAAGGGTCGTATGGTAATTGGAGTTATATATATGCTAACTACACTTTCCAAAATTCACTCCCTACTCTACCTATACAGATAAATCTAAACAATACTAATTCCTTAGACTCCATAGGTTTGGTTTCTTCTAACTCTAATCCTTGGACTATTGATTATGTTTTGGATAATAATACCTTATCTACCAAGAAATATCTCTATATCTCTAACAACAAGACGCAAACTCCTACTTTTAATAACAACAAAAAGAGTTATTCTTTCGCCTATATAGATTTTATTGTACCCGAGGAATCTACTGGTTTCTATTTGGATTTTGATTATAAGTCAAGTCTTGTTTCTGATAAGGACGGAATGCAAGTCTATTTGTTAAGTAATGGTCATAGTCTTGATATAGATTCCTCTATTGAGATAACTTATCTCTATGGCGATACGATATACAACAATACTAACAATGTTTGGAAAGACGCTCACATAGAATTCCCAGACAATTTCGACTCCTCACCTCGTAAAATCGTTTTTATGTGGACTAATACCGACACTTGCCAAAGCAATTCTTCGATAATAATAAAAGATATTAGCATAACTCCACGCTATTGTCCCGTACCAGACTCTTTATCTGCAACTAATATAACTTATTGTACGGCAGAAATAAATTGGGTATTAGACGATTTTCAACAATCTTTTAATCTTCAATACCAAAAATCCACAGACTCTACTTGGATAACCATAAACGATATATTTAGTGGTTATGTACTCGACAGTTTGGAAGAAAACACTCTATACTTTTATAGAATCCAAGCCAATTGTACTGATCAACAAAGTTTTTATTCCGATATGCAGTCTTTCCACACGGCTATATTCTTAGACCTTGTAGATACTGCATCCATAACCTACGATATCTCCTATAACTCTGCTACACTTACTTGGGACGAAAAAGATAATGTCAAACTATATCGTATAGAATACAAAGCCAATACAGAGGATAGTCTATGGCTTACAACAGAGACTTCCGTGGCCTCTTGCACAATAGAGAACTTAGCACCAACCACAGAATATATCTTTAAGATCTGTATAATAACTATGCAAGACCTTGTAAGTAAATATACTCCTGAGTTATCTTTTACTACTACTTGTGCTCCTGTTGTAGATTTTCCTTATCTAATGAGCGATGAAATAATCTACACCTCGCAAGATGGTTTCTCAATTGTTCCTTATTGTTTTGACTCTTCTTTTGTTCTTTTGCAAACTCCTGTATTTGATATCTCAGAATTAGGTTTAACGGAGTTAAGTTTTGATATAACCTCTAACTCTCACGCACTTTTCTATATATCCAAAGACGGTGGCAAGACATATACTAATTTTGGTTCTTTTACTCCTTCTGTAATAGACACCTCTGTTTATACTAACTTCTCTTTTCTTCTATCCGACTACATAATGGAGGACGAAATAAAGATACGTTTCTTGTTTAACACCACAGGTCTTAATAATATAGTTGCAAAACTAACCAACCTATCAATCAAAAAAGCATGTTCTGCTCCTAAAAGCATTAATATAGACGATATCTCGACTGATTATTTTACTTGCTCTTGGTCTACGGACGATATAACATCATCTTGGTTAGTTAAACTATACGATGCTAACGACTCTTTGTTGCAATCCGCTACTCTTTCTTACGCCTCAACGTCCTTTACCTCTCTAACGGAGAACACAACCTACAAAGTAGTCCTTAGAAGTTACTGCTCATCAATCGAAAGTGCCGATTCGTCTATTACATACGTAACAACATTATCTTCGGGTGAGGATATATGCTACGCACCCATTTCTTTCAAAGCCTATTGGTATCAAACAAAAGGCGAGGAAACTATTATAGCCAAATGGGATACAGTCAAAAACGCAAAGATATGGGAAGTTTGGTACAAAGACCTTTACGCTATGCAGTGGTCTCAAAAGATTGTTACACTAACTCCACAATTCTCTCTTCGTAACCTTGATTTTGGCGACACCTACCTATTGAAAGTCCGCACAATATGCAATCCTGGCGATACATCTGACTTTACTCAAACACTTACTGTTCATATCGGTACAGATTCTTCTTCATTAATAACCTTAGACACCGACACTCAGATAAATATCTACCCTAATCCTACATCCAATATCGTTAATATAGAATGCAGTAACGCAAAAATCTCATCCCTTACCTTAACCTCTCTAAACGGTGCAACGCTCCTAACCTCTCAATCCCCATACTTAGACCTCTCTAACCTACCTAACGGCACCTATATATTATGCGGTTATATCAATGACAAGAGATTTGCACGAAAAATAATCAAACAATAACTTAACCCCTAAAAATATCATAACAAACAATGGATTACACCAAAGTACAAGAAGCAAAAGAGTTTATAGCCTCGAAGATAAACGCAACGCCTCAAATAGCCATAATCTTAGGTAGTGGTTTAGGTCCGTTATCTAATGAAATAGAGAACCCGATAAGTATCAAATACAAAGATATTCCGCATTTCCCTGTCTCGACTGTAAAAGGTCATGCAGGTAATCTAATCTTTGGACAGATTGCTAATAAAAACGTTCTCTGTATGCAAGGACGCTTTCATTATTATGAAGGTTATACAATGGAGGAGGTAACTTTCCCCGAAAGAGTATTCTCACTTCTTGGCGTAAAGACCCTAATAGTAACCAACGCTGCAGGCGGTGTAAACAAAGACTTTCATTGTGGCGACATAATGCTTATATCAGATCATATAAACTTTATGCCTAACCCACTAATAGGTCCTAATGATGAACGCTTTGGCGAGAGATTTCCGTCCATGAATAACGCCTACGACAAAGACTTACGACTTCTTACCCTAAAACAAGCCAAAAAACTCGGCATTCCTCTACAACAAGGCGTATATGTAGCAGGTACAGGTCCTAGTTTTGAAACCTCTGCCGAATACCTAATGTTTCGCTCTTGGGGTGCTAGTGCTGTGGGTATGAGTACTGTGCCTGAGGTAATAGTGGCTAATCATTGTCATATAAGAGTACTCGGTCTAAGCATAATATCTAACGTCTTTAACGAAGACTTCGATGAGGAACAAACACATAAAGAAGTCCTTGAAAACGTTAGCAACGCCACCGACAAACTTGTACTACTTACCAAAAATATTATAGCCAATATCTAAGAAAAGAAAGAAGGAATTTGGGGCTTTTTGCAAATTTTTCTAACAAATTGAAATAGTTTTTGTATCTTTGCACCCAGAAAAAATATATAGTGATATGAAATTCGGAGTTGTTACTTTCCCAGGGTCCAATTGTGACCACGATATGTATTACGTACTTAAATGTATTGAGAAGCAAGAAGTTGTTAACCTTTGGCATAAAGATAGAGATCTACAAGGTTGTGATATGATAATCCTTCCTGGTGGTTTCTCATACGGAGATTATCTTCGTAGCGGTGCTATTGCAAAACTCTCTCCTATAATGAATAGCGTTATAGATTTCGCTAATAAAGGCGGTTTGGTATTAGGTGTTTGCAATGGTTTTCAAATACTTTGCGAATGCGGTTTGTTAGAAGGTACTCTTCTACATAATAACAATCAAAAATTTATATGCCATAACCAACTTATCGCCCCTCAAACTACAAGTACCCTTATTACAAAAGATCTTCCTAAGGGAAAAGCCTTGAATATCCCTATTGCTCATGGCGAAGGAAGATATTTTGCGTACGAAGACACATTAAAGAAACTTAACGACAATCAACAAGTCCTATTTAGATACTGTAACGAAAAAGGCGAGATTACACCAGAAAGCAACCCTAATGGTAGCGTAGAAAACATAGCAGGTATAACCAATAAGACAAAGAACGTCTTTGGTATGATGCCTCACCCTGAGCGTTGTGCAGACGTAGAACTTGGCAATGTAGATGGTAAGAATCTTTTCGATTCTCTTATCAATAATTTTGCTAAATAAACAAAAAACATTGTTTTGTTTTTAAGATAAAAACATATAAGACGTAATGCTGCGTCTATATTACGATAGTACCCTAATAGAATGCGGAGTAGACGAAGCCGGTAGAGGTTGTCTTGCGGGTAGTGTGTTCGCTGCGGCGGTTATACTACCCACAGGCGAAACTCTTAGAGAAAAAAGCCAACAAGATCCAGACATTGCCCAACTATTATCCTTACTTAACGACTCCAAACAACTCTCCGATAAACAAAGACGACTACTTCGTCCGATAATAGAGAAAACGGCTCTCTCGTTTGCTGTTGCTGAGGTAGATAATCAAGAAATTGACCAAATAAATATACTACAAGCCTCTATCTTGGCTATGAATAGGGCTATTAACAAACTAACAATCCGCCCACAACTACTACTTGTAGATGGTAATCGTTTTCACACCGACTCTAAGATAGATTTCAAGACCATAGTCAAAGGCGATGCTACTTTTATGTCTATTGCTGCCGCCTCTATTTTGGCTAAAACCTACCGAGATGATGCAATGATCAATCTTTCCAAACAATATCCCGAATATAAATGGCAAGAAAACAAAGGTTATCCTACCAAATCTCATCGCCAAGCGATTAAACAATTTGGTCCTTCCCCTTTCCATCGTCTTACTTTTAGACTTTTGGACGACCCCACACTATTCTAACTCTTTTACCTTCTCTCCTCTCCAAAATATTCTTTAACTTTATCAGAATATTCTTTAACTTTATCAAAATATTCTTTAACTTTATTCGGATAAAGTTAGAAATTATTCGCCTGCATTTCGTATCGCAGAAAGGCTTCGCTTGAAGGGAAAAATACTTTCAGTTTCTTGTTCGTTATCATAAATAGATTAGGCAATTGATACTCATTCATATTTATGGAAAAGAACGATGGTTTGCCTTTTTTCTTTTTCGTGTTAAAATATATATTCTCACAAGTTGGAAAATACTTTTTCATATCGTCATATAATGTACGTTTGATTTGCATATCTTCTTTTTCGGACTTGTCGATATTAGCAAAAACTATGATTTGAATAGAATCAAAAAGATTGTTCTTTGCAAGGTATTTGTTAATATCATCATAACAACTATGACAACTCGATTGTGAATACGCAATAGCAATGGTAGTCTTAGAAAAATCCACCTTTACCTTCTCGCCCAATAGATTATATAAATTATTCTGCGAAAATAAATTATAGACAAAAGCCATACAAAAGATAAGACTAATAACCCTTTTCATCTCCTAAAACTTTATCTTATACACATCAAAAAACAACTCATCCGAATGAGTAGAATAGTATTCTTTTTGTAGTTTCTTGTATTCTTTCTTAGACATTGACAATATCTTATTCAATGAAAGAGGGATACCATTACGAAGAGTTAGTATTTTATTTTTTTTGAAAAAATATTCCCTATTAAAGATATATGATACCCTATCATACTGGCTCTTACCTTGATATTTTTCTTTTGGAATATCATAAGCATTATTTATCCTTAATTGCCACTTACCATTAACTTTTTCCCAAATATCATACGACTTTGTAGCAAAAGTATTCTTGTCCTTATAATAGATATCATTATAAGTAACTATTATTTTATCCTTAAAAGAACGAATATCAAACATCATAGAATATTGATAAACATCATCTATCATCGATCCTATATAATCAGCCACAAACTCATTTCTTTGCAAAATAGTATCGTGTTTTTCTTGTGGATAAGACTTCCATTTAATTGTTTGATTAGATAAACTATCCTTCAAATTAAGGTTATAATCGTACTCATATATCTTATAGATACCTTTTTGCATCAAGAGAATAGATGTATCTGTAACGGCAACCATTTTACCTCTACCGCTACCAAAAAAAGTAGTAAGTGGTAATTCTATTCGTGGAGATATTCTTTTCACTTCCGTACATGTCTTTAGGTCAAAAATTATTAGTTTGAGAAAATTATAAGGATGCTTCTCAAAAGGACGTCCCATATATCCATCCACTAATAATAATTTCTCATTAGGCAAATCATATATCTCGGTAATACCATAAATACTATCAAGATAAGTTTTTTTCATTAACCACAGACTATCTTGTTCTTTCTTAAATATATACACATCTTCTTTTTCATCTTCAAAGTCTTCATTAGTAGAAATAAATAAGTAATCTTTGTATTCGAATACTTTTTTGATACCCGTTTTTAGATATTTACTTAAAGAAACTTTAGAAGATATTCCATTATAGACATTCAACCGAACAAAAGCAGTAGCATCTATGTATGTAATAGTACTATCTCCATCAAAATATTCAATATACAGTTCAGCAGTAAGGCCTAATCTATATAAGTCAAC
>CAVAII010000002.1:0-2446 GCA_963588535.1 Erysipelotrichaceae bacterium
AGTTGTAGCGGTTTAACTAATATAACGATACCTAATTCGGTTACATCCATTGGTAGTTCTGCCTTTTCTGGTTGTAGTGGGTTAGACACTATAATATGTGAAAAGATATCTCCCCCATCTCTTGGTGGTTCTGTTTTTTATAATGTTCCTAATAGTACAACATTACTTGTCCAATGTCATGCTATTAATAATTATAAAACAGCACTATATTGGAAAGATTTTAATATTTCTTCTTACGACACAATAAAAGGAAATATAAGCGTCACTATCTGTGCTAATGAAACGTATAATTTCAATGGTAGGATATTATCTAATGCAGGTACATATTACAATACATTACAAACAATTGAGAATAGTTGCGATAGTATTGTAACTCTTAATTTGAAAGTTAATCCAATATACGATGAGGCTACTACGATAACAATTTGTGATAATCAAACATACAAATTTGGAGACACTACCTTATCAACTGCTGGTACATATATAAGAACATTACAATCCGTAGATGGCTGCGATAGTGTTGTAACTCTTACCCTTAATGTTAATCCTACTTATTCTGATACTATCTTTGATACCATTTGGAATAATAATGATTACACATTCTTTGAGAATACATTCCATTCACAAGGCACTTATTCTAAAACATTACAATCTATTAATGGTTGTGATAGCACAATAGTTTTAGAATTAAATACCGTTGATGCTTCTTTTAATAATGATATCTCTCAAACGTATGCAACATTAAATGCGGTATTCGTTGCCGATAGTGGAATACACACAAGAGGAATAATTTTTGAGAATAACGTTATTGCCACTACAGACAAAGATACCTTAACGACTATTATAAATGATTTAGTACCTAATACGGATTATAACTATCAACCATTTGTTGTATTAACTAATAATGATACTTTATTTGGAGTAAATCAAACTATAACAACCTTAAATATAACATTTAATATAACTACAACAGGAGTCAATAAGACTATCGCCACTTTGAATGGTAGCGTAGAGTTTGGTAGTATGAAACTGGATAAGGTTGATAAGATGGGATTTATCTTAATGGGTAGCACAAAGACGGATACTTTGGAGGTGGATACTACTTACGATAGTTTCTCTTACTTGGCAGAGGGGTTGGATTCTAATAGTACTTATATGTATCAAACATTTGTTACGGCGTACGATACTATTTATTTGTCTGAGACAAGTACGTTTAAGACACTGGCATTTGAGAAAGATAACGAAGTGTTTGAGATTTATACTAAGGAGGACTTGGATTTGGTTGCGTACTTTGTTAATGAGGTGGAGAATAGTAATGAATATACAATGTATGCGAAAGGAAAATATCGTTTGATGAATGATATTGTCTTGGATACAAATCAAATAAACAATATAACTGCTATTGGTAGTTTGACAAGACCATTTAGTGGATATTTTGATGGTAACGATCATATTATCTATAATGTAAGTATCGAAAAGTTGAACGATACTTGTCAGGGATTGTTTGGATATACGAAAGATGCTGGTATATATAATCTTGGAATTGCTAATATCAATGTAGTAAGTAAGAGATATACGGGCGGAATGGTTGGCTTTGCCGAGAATACGTATATTAAGAACTGCTATGTACAAGGAGGTAAGTTGTACGCTACTAGTTATTCGGGCGGATTGATAGGTTATCAGAGTGCAGGAGATAGTTCGGTTATAAGCAGTTGTTATAATACTTGTACGGTAGAGGGTAACAACTACTTGGGAGGTCTGTTAGGATATAGCAATAATGGAGTTGTGAGAAACTCTTACGTTGCGGCTCCTATTATCGCACATGGTGATTTGGGTATTGGTGCTATTATTGGTGGTGCGATAGATGTCTTGACTTATAACTTCTACTTCTCTACGGCTATTACAGGACAGACTAAGGCGGTAGGTACTTTCGATGGATTGAAGTCTGTGAATAGTAAGGCAGGCGAAGGTTTGGACGATGAGATGATGCAGAGCGATGAGTTTGTAGATCTATTGAATGCTAATATCCCTATTGCTACTTGGAAACATGACTATGATGTAGAGATCAATGGCGGTTTCCCTATCTTGGTATGGCAGAAAGGTACGGAGGTATCTATTAAGGACGTTACGGATAGGGAGGATAAGGAAGAGAATATAGATATCTACCCTAACCCAGCAGATAAGGAGGTTAATATAGTGGTGAATAATACGGAGTTAGGCGAAGTTAATATCTTTATCTTTGATATTCAAGGCAGAGTAGTAAAGAATACTAAGATAAATACTAACTTAGGAAATATAAGACTGGATATCTCTTCTTTACCTAAAGGTACTTATACGATAATGTTAAGCAATGATAGGACAAGGGTAACAAAGAAGTTAATCAAGAGATAAAAGAGGAGAAAAGATAAGATACCTTATTAGAATAGACCACAAAGGGAAAGAATTG
>CAVAII010000003.1:0-2768 GCA_963588535.1 Erysipelotrichaceae bacterium
ATGGTGTTAGTGCTTACGTAGACGCTAAAAATTGCAAAATGAGTAATAATAACTGTATAACCATTGGAGCAGAAGGTGTTTTTGCTTTCTACCAACCACAAAATTTCGTCTCTGGAGTTAAAATCTATACATTGAGACACAAAAAATTAAATTATTTTAATGCGATGTTTCTATGTACTATCTTAAATATGGAGACATATCGATACAATTATGGAGTTGCTCGTATACTAGAAAAAATAAAAAAAGAAAAGATACAACTTCCTATCGATAACGAAGGAAAGCCTGATTGGTTATTTATGGAAAACTACATAAAAGGACTATCGTATAGTAGAAATATATAATTCAACTCTTTAAAAACTTTATAATTATATTTTCTCTATATCTCCATCGGTACTTGTGTCGTCGTACTGATAAGCCAGATAACGACTAATAGTTGTAAGATAAATATCAATGGTACGCCGTATTTGAATTTCTTGTGCTTTGTTTTGTGATGCCATACTCTCATACCACACAAGGCTCCAAGACTGCCACCGAGTACAGCAAGTAGGAGTAACGTTGCCTCGGAGATACGCCACCTTGCGTGCTTTGCTCTGCCTTTGTCTATGCCGTAAACAAAGAACGTTAGTATGTTTATAAGGATAAGATATATAAATATTGCTTCTACCATAATATCTACTCGGTTATTCTATGGGATTAGACTTCTTTAAGGGGTTAAGATGTTGAAATGTCGTCTTTTGTGCATCTTGCCAAGCAGTGATTGCCGATTCAATTCTTCTTTTCCCGATAGTGCTTTTCTTGCTAAACAGATCTATTTCCATACGCTGTTCATCACGCACCTTAGTCGCTTTCCAATTCCCAACCACTTGACCACCGAACAGGACAACAGGATAGAATATTCCACGATTATTATGTGCCTTCTCTTCATGTCTCTTATTTAGCGAGACCCAACGACTCTTATAACCAATAAGATACTCATCGTATGGCGGAAGAATACAACAATGATTCGTAATCTCCTCCTCTATTCTGTCCAAACCCTTTTTCCATACATACATATTCGTATCCTCGACCCTTACTTCCTCTATCTCAGTGGCAATACCCTCTATTGCTTTTCTCGCCTGACCCATCGAAAGATTGCTCCACCAACAGAAATCCTCAAGACTTGCTGGCGAATGACTTCGGAAATACTTCCTGGCTAATAACTCTAAGGCTTTAGGCTGAGTTAGTGCGTTGTGTTCTTCGCTTAAAGGCTTAATCCGTTCTTCTGTTAATGCCCATGTGGCGTCTTTGCCTGTCATTATGCCCGAGCAAACAACTCCCTCTATCTCACCTCGCAACAATACCTGATTGAGATGCACTTTGTCCGAGGGGAGACCTAATCTTGCGAACTTCTCGCCGATACTTGCCTTGCTTAGTCCTTGACTACCGACCAATATCTCTTTCAAGGCGGCGATGCCTTCCAAATAGTATTGTTCGGAGAATATGGCTTTGTTATAGACTGATAATGATTTGATTATTTGAAGATTCCTTTCTCTGCACAATGCTGATATCCATTTATAATCCTTCGGAGTTACGACATGAATAGTGCATCGTGATAGATGAAGACGAACGATTCTCCCCAAAGAAAACGCCTCTTTTAAGGCATCTATCTTCGGTGTCTTCGTCCTCATTGCTATTGCCCATCTAAAGTGATTATATTCTTGTGCTTGCATCATTCCCATCCAGTCCACTACATCTTCGGGATTTTCAAATTGTGGGGACGATAACTGCTGATTAACAAGGCGGATAATCGAGGCTTCTTCTCTTGTCATCTTAATGATTGCAGATCTGTGTAACGTCTACCGTGAAGTCGTTAGGGTTGGTGGAGGACATAAATTTACCTCTCTCGGCAAGAAAATCGACTAATTCTGCTGCCGTCATACCTTCTGCCGAGCAAGTGTAGAACCTCTCCTTTGAGCCAAAACGTTCGATGATTGCATCTATTAGTTGTTGTTTAGTTGCATAACTCTTGCCTTCCATCATGTGAAGTACTTCGTGTCCGTGTGTCATAATTGTATTTTGTTTTCTATTGATTATCTAATTATTATACTGTTATTTCTATTAATATTCCTTCCAAACCCTTTACGCAACTCTCATAATATCCATCGCCCGTAATGCGAGGCCCGCTAAGCGTCTGGTAACCATCATCATTAAGCATAGAGGTAAGTTTATCAACGTTCTCTTTGCTTCCTACCGAGAAGGAGAGATGAATAAATCCTGCGTGATATATATTTTCATTGTTACCCTCAACCTCTGGACGTGTCATAATCTCCAACCTCGACTGTCCGTTCGGAAAAGTTATTATATAGGTACGAAGATTTGTTCTAGGATTATGATAAAGATTATTTGCCTTCCCTTCGAAATACTTTTCAAAAAACTCTTTCATCCCTTCCAGGTCCCTACAATATAATGCTATATGATCTATCTTCACTTTGTTTCTATTCTGTTTTATTCTGTTTTTATACTATCTCCCTAAGACCTCTCAAATAAATATCCTCACACCCCCTTACTACCCAAAGAACGGCAAAGATAATAAGATTATTGTATTTGTTAGGGTTAGATATTCGGCGTATGGGTCATTTTGCATAGTTTTTTGATTATTGTACGTCTCAATGTGTATCGTATTTTACATCCGCGTTGTTCCCAAAGTTTACCGTAATGTTCACTATTAGCAATTTCAGTCCACATAGATGTTTTTTTCATCAACTCAACACCTCTTTTCCACAATTCAG
>CAVAII010000004.1:0-7246 GCA_963588535.1 Erysipelotrichaceae bacterium
ATTTACTAATTATAATTACAACTGCAAAATTATACAAAATATTTTAATCAACCAAGCGATTTATAAAATTTTTTGCAAAAGAGATACACTTCTCTTTTTATGGTATGATTACTTACTTTGCGGTAATAACAAGTTTGGGACTGATTATTAAAGAGCGGTTATATTTAATCAAAACTATATAAATAGGATATAGGGCAACTATAGAGAATAATACAAGTAAATCAAAAGATTATTATCCGACTTGTTGTATCATATAAAGATTATAGTAAAGGCCTTTAAGATTATATAACTCTTGATGCGTACCTTGTTCCATTATCTGACCATCTTGCAGAACTATTATCTTGTCTGCATTAACTATTGTACTTAATCGATGTGCTATTATAATAGTAGTACGACCTTTGGCGATATTATCCAAAGCCACTTGTACTTTGCGTTCGCTCTCGGTATCCAAAGCAGATGTTGCCTCGTCAAGTATTAGTATCGGTGAGTTTTTGAGTACAGCCCTCGCAATAGATATTCTTTGTTTCTGTCCACCGCTTAACATATTGCCTTTGTCTCCTATATTGGTCTCAAACTTTTGTGGCAACTGATTAATAAACTCCGTAGCATTAGCGGTATTAGCAACATTAAGTATCTCTTGGTTAGTATATGTTCCTCCAAAAGCAATATTATTTGCTATGGTATCATTAAACAAGACTGTTTCTTGCGTAACAACGGCAATATTCTTGCGTATCTCCTCGCCAGATAAATCGTTTATAGATACGTCATCAAAAAGAATATCCCCCTCTCCTTTTTTCAGTTGGTAGAACTTTTCTATTAGGTCTGTCATAGTAGTCTTACCACTACCAGAAGCACCGACTATGGCCGTAGTCTTACCTTTTTCGAATAGGAAGTCTATATTTTTCAATACCTTCTCATTCTCTCTGTAAGCGAAATTTACGTTTTTGAATCTTATACCATATTCTAACTTAGGAAAAGGTTTGGATTGTTCTGGTTCTTGTATTATATTCTGACTATTGGTTATCTCTGTTATTCTATCTAATGAGGCGGTGCCACGTTTTAGATTGTAATACGCAGTAGAAGCATCTTTGGCTGGTTTGATAATAAGGATAAACAAAACAAGATATACTATAAACATAGTAGGAGAAAGATTATTCATAGCAATAACCTTGTATGAACCAATAAGTAATAAGATTGCAATAACTATTGAAGAGAACACCTCCGCTTGTGGAGAAGCCAAGTCCACTTTTCGAAATACTTTGGTCTTTAAGCGAGCATATCTTTCGTTAAAGTCATTGAATCTTTTGTTCATATATTCTCCTGCTGATAGAGATTTAATAATTCTTATTCCACCTATTGTCTCCTCTACATCAGCAATAAGTTCTGCATTGGAGGCTTGCATTTTCTTAGCCGAGTGACGCAATTTGCGTGAGAGTACAGAAGTCAGAACGGCAACAATAGGGAACAATACTATAGCACAGAGTGTTAGGAATGGGTCTATATAAAGCAACATCAAGAAATACAACAAGACAGTTATTACAGAGTTAATAACGGTCTGTATGGATTTTAGTATTGTCTCCTCAAACTCTACTATGTCTGAAGAAAAACGAGACAACAAATCTCCTTTTTTGTATTTGCTTATAAATGCTATATCTTGTGTTGAGAACTTGCGAAACAAAGAAGAACGAATATCTTTGATGATAAGATTCCTTGTACAACCTATTTGATATTGACTAACCCATATAAAGAAGTCTTTAAATAAGTATATAACCCAAAATATAGACACAAAATAAATAAGTGCTTTTGGCTTACCAAATTGAAGGAAAAAACTATATACATTATTTAATAGTTTGTCTAATTCGGTTGCAGAGGTAAGCATTTGACTATCGGGAAAGAACAACACTTGCAAGAAATTATTCAATGACAATATCGTCCCTATGGAGAACAAACTCATTAGGACAACCAAGAAGAAATACAAAGCATAATGTGATTTGTACTTACCAACGGTTTGTTTTAAGAAATCTTTTTCTTGTCTTGTCATTCTTTCCCTTAGTATTGCTTTGTTTTATTGTTCGTTTGGATAGATACCGATATAATTTTGTGGAGTTATCTTTCGCATTCTCTCCTTTATATCCTCACTAACATCTAAGGTCTCGATAAATTGTTTGATTGAATCCTTTGTTATATGAGTATTAGTACGAGTTAGTGCCTTTAAGGTCTCGTAAGCGTTTGGATAGTCTATACTTCTCAATATTGTTTGTAAGGCTTCGGCAACTACTGCCCAATTATTTTCCAAATCGCTATTAAGTTTGTCTTCATTAAGTATCAATTTGTTGATACCTTTATTAATAGAGGCTAATGCTATTAAGGTATGAGCGATAGGAACACCTATATTACGACAAACAGTAGAGTCTGTAAGGTCTCTTTGCATACGAGAAATTGGCAGTTTGGTAGAAAGGAATGTAAGAACAGCGTTTGCCATACCCAAATTACCCTCGGCATTCTCAAAATCAATAGGATTAACCTTATGAGGCATAGCAGAAGAACCTACTTCACCCTCTTTGATTTTTTGTTTGAAGTACTCCATAGATATATACATCCAAATATCTCTACAAAAATCTATAAGGATAGTATTTATTCTGCGAAGAAGATCAAAATAAGCCGCCATATTGTCATAATTCTCTATTTGAGTAGTATATAACGAACGTTTAAGACCCAAAGATGCTACAAACTCATCACCAAACTTAATCCAATCAGTATTAGGAAAGGCAACATTATGAGCATTGAAGTTACCCGTTGCACCACCGAACTTAGCATTGAAAGGAATAGTAGCAAAATAGGCTCTCTGTTGCTCCAAACGATAAACAAACACCTTTAACTCCTTACCTAATGAAGTAGGAGAAGCAGGTTGTCCGTGAGTATGAGCAAGCATTGGGATAGACTTCCAAAGTTTTGCCTTTTCGTCAATCAATTCTATTATCTCATTTAGTTTTGGTAACAATACATTATCATTACAATCCTTAATACTCAAAGGAACTGAGGTATTGTTGATATCTTGTGAGGTAAGTCCAAAATGGATATATTCTTTATGTTCGGACAAACCCATCTTATCAAATTGCTCTTTGATAAAATACTCTACGGCTTTGACATCGTGGTTAGTAATCTTCTCTATATCTTTTACTCTTTGAGCATCCTGCAAAGAGAAATTACGATAAATATCTCTTAGTTTCTCAAAATTGCTTTTATCAAACTCTTTCAAACTTTCCATTGGAAGATTGCATAGAGCAATAAAGTATTCTATCTCTACTTTTACCCTATAATTGATAAGAGCACACTCGGAAAAATATTTTTCCAACTCTTCCACTTTGTTTCTATATCTACCATCTATAGGAGATATTGCTTGTAGATTATTCATTGTATTATGATTTGTGTTTGTCTCCATTTGTGTAATATTTTTATTTTAGTTATTATCTTTTCTTGTTAGTATTACTCTTTGTTGTCTTACTTAGTTAGAACCTATTATTCATTAATCGTCCTGACTCTACTAATTTGATAAATATCTTGTTAGTTAGAGCCTCTTTTATTGCATCTAAATGTTTTTGATGATGCAGATCCGAGCCGACTATATCTATTTTGTCATCTTTTATCAAATCCTCAGCAAATCTTTGCGTGTCTTTGTTGTAGAAACCAACCAATGACAAGATATTCATTTGAAACAAAACGCCTGCATCGTGCAAATAGTTAATCATTTCTCTTTCCTGAGTCAAATAAAGATAACGTTCAGGGTGAGCAAGTATTAGGTTATAACCCGAGGATTGCAATTTGAATATAACATCTTTTATATCTGCTAACATATTCAAAAAAGAAAACTCTATAAGCAGATACTTATTCTTACCAAAATGTTTTAGGGTACCATTCTTAAGATGAATAAAGAATCCATCATCAACTGTGTGTTCGGCACCTATTTCTGTTTTGATAGGTATATTTGCTTCCTGTAAAGAAGTCTGTAAAAGCGATAGTCTATCGTCAAAGGTCGTTGGATCGTTATCAAAACTCTCGTAACGAACATGCGGAGTTATCACAAGTTTTCTATATCCTAATTCGTACATCTGTCCAATTAGGCTAATACTCTCTTCCATATTCGCAGAACCATCGTCAATCCCTGGAATAAGATGCGAATGTATATCGGTATTTAGAAAACTTAAATCCTCTAATTTCTTTCTTTTGAAAAACAATCCCATATCCAAAAACTATTTTTGTAAATCTCTTATCGTCTTTATCTTATCTTGAGAAGTAAATATCGCATTACCTGCTACTAAGACGTCTGCACCTGCTTCGTACAACAAAGAAGAATTTTGTGTATTCACTCCTCCGTCTATTTCTATTAGAGTCTTAAGATTTCTCTTCTCAATCATTTCCTTCAAAGAACGAATCTTATTATATGTGTTGTCTATAAATTTTTGTCCTCCAAAGCCAGGATTAACACTCATTAGTAAAACAACATCGCAGATAGGCAAAATATCCTCCAATAGCATAACAGGAGTATGTGGATTCAAGGCAACAGAAGCCTTCATTCCCAAATCCTTAATTGCCATTAAGGATCTATTCAAATGCCTACACGCTTCGTAATGCACACTTAGGATATCGGCTCCACATTTCTTAAAATCCTCAAAATATCTATCGGGATCCTCTATCATTAAATGAACATCCAAGGGTTGTTTTGCGTATTTCTTTATATGCTTTACTATAGGCTGTCCAAAAGATATATTAGGAACAAATTTACAGTCCATAACATCTACATGAACCCAATCATTCTCACTTTGATTGAGTATTTCTATCTCCTCTTTTAGTCTACCAAAATCGGCACTTAATAATGATGCAGATACCATTTCTATTTATTTTCTACTTTTTTTATTTTTTCTCTTATCTTTGTTAGTTGTTTGACTTGCAAAACTAAATGATTTTTCTCTTTTTTCTCTATTTTTTCCCTTATTTTTTGCTTCCGACCTATCACTTTTTGGTTTTTGCTTGTTTGTCTTAGAAGATAAGTAACTATCTTTTGTTTGCAAATCAGCATAGTCTACAAATATCTCCTTACCCTTTACTATTCTGCCGTTTAGAGCATCGATAACGTCCTCTACTCCATCAATAGATATCTCAATATATGAATATTCTTTGCTTATATCTATCTTGCCTACCTCAATTCTACGACTTGGAGTATAATCATTAATAAATCCTATGATTCTTTGCGGAACAATTCTATCTCTATAACCAAGATTTATAACCAAAGTAGCAAAATGATCCTTATTAAAGTCTCTTTGTCTTGCTTGTTTGCTTCTTTGTTTAGCCTTCTCTTTTTCTTCTCTGCGTTGTTTCTCTTTCTCAAGGCCTTCGTCCACATTTAAATCGGGTGCGTCCTTATAATATTTCAACAACTCCTCAAACTCCAAAGATACAAAGTGTTTTATCAAGTCCTCTCTACTTAACCAAGATAATCTTTTGGTTATCTCAGGGATAAATGTATCTATATCGTCATTAGAGGTGTCAACATTCTCTACCCTATTGATTAGATTGAATAATTGTTTCTTGCAAACATCTTTGGCAGTAGGAATCTTAGCTTGTTCAAACGGCTTTTTCAGTATCTCTTCTAATTGTTTAATCTTCTTTTTCTGCTTAAGATTAATTATTGCTATCGAAATACCTTGCTTATCTGCCCTACCCGTCCTACCAGAACGATGAACATATTGCTCTAATTCGTCCGGCAACTCATAATTAATAACATGAGTTAGATTATTTACGTCCAAACCTCTCGCAGCCACGTCAGTAGCCACCAAAAGTTGAATATTACGCAAACGAAAACGACTCATAACATGATCTCTTTGGGCTTGGGACAAATCACCGTGCAGACTATCAGCATTATATCCGTCTTTTATAAGCATATCTGCCACTTCTTGCGTCTGAACTTTGGTACGACAAAAAACTATAGCATAAATATCGGGATAATAGTCCGCTATACGCTTCAAGGCTAAGTATCTATCCTTTTGATGTACAAGATAATAATAATGTTTAACGTTTTCCGAACCTTGATTACGCTGACCTATCTGTATCTTTGTGGGATTATCTATATAAGAAGAAGCAATCTGCTCCACTTCCTTAGGCATAGTAGCAGAAAACATATATATATTCTTCTCTTGTGGGGTGCGGACAAAAATATTATCCAAGTCCTCCTTAAAACCCATATTAAGCATTTCGTCTGCTTCGTCCAAAACCAAATACTTAATATTATCAAGATCAATTTTCTTCCTATCCAACAAATCAATCAAACGACCAGGAGTAGCAACAATAATATGTGCCGTCTGTTTCAACTCCTTAATCTGTAATTCTATTGAAGCACCGCCATAAACAGGGGTTATTCTTAACCAAGGAACATATTTGGCGAATTTCTTGCAATCGTTAGCAATCTGTATACACAACTCCCTTGTAGGACAAATAATTAATCCTTCGGTATATACGTCTTTATCTGCTTGTTTCGTTTGATTAGAGGACTTTCCTCGAGATTGCTTTTCATCTTTATTCAACGCCCTTTTGCTATTATCCCTCTTCGTCTCACTATCACTACCAAATCTTTTATCATGCTCCCTTATTATCCTATCTATAATAGGTAAGCCGAAAGCAGCAGTCTTTCCTGTTCCAGTTTGAGCCAAAGCCACAAGATTAACCTCAGAATACATCATTACAGGTATTGCTTGCTCTTGCACAGGCATACAATTTTGAAAACCTAAATCTTGTACGGCTTTAATCAAAGGTGATTGCAACCCCAATTCTTCAAATGTCATTATCCCTCTTCGTGTTTATAATCAAGTTTGCAAAGTTACGATTTTTATTGGTTATCACAATATTTGCACCCAAATATTTTACATCTTAACCCATTCACAGAACCACATTCCCTCTTGCCTCTACATATAATAGGAATAAGAAAAGGCTATCAAAACCTCTTTGTTTCTTTACTGATTATTTGACTTTGTTGGAAAATAAAGCGAGAAAGAAAAGGGGTAATAAGGAGAATAGAATATTTTTTTAGATAGGATTTTAAGGGTGCTAGATTGTACCAAAATAAAATCAAACTTTATCAAAATAAAATCAAACTTTATCCGAATAAAATCAAATATTATTTCAATAAAATCAAACTTTATTTTGGGCATTACTAATCAAATAGTTATAAAGACTAAAAATACTCTTTCGGGAT
>CAVAII010000005.1:0-5286 GCA_963588535.1 Erysipelotrichaceae bacterium
TTTGATTTCGTTAGAATATTATTTGATTTCGTTAGAATATTATTTGATTTTATTTGAATATTATTTGATATTATTTTGGCAAGGTGAATAGAGGGGAAAAGAGAGGTATAGGAGGATGAGGTTACGAAGGATTAAGGGAGAAGAAAGAATAAAGAGGGAGAGATTTTATTTTTAATAGATTTAGGGAAGACAAAGAAATATGCCGTAAAATTTTTACGGATAAATATTTTTTTGTAACTTTGCAAAAATATTTAATCGTTTGTTGTTATGTTAATAAAATTTGCGGTAACCAATTATAGAGGGTTTAGGGATAGAATAGAATGGGATCTAACGAAGACGAGTAACTATGAGTTCAATACATATTCTGTACGAGAGGGTGTAATAAAGAATGGTATAATATACGGACAGAATGGTTGCGGAAAATCAAATTTTGCTTTGGCTTTGTTTGATATTGTTAATCATCTCTCATTAAAATGGAAACTGCCGAACTATTATCAGAATTTTATCTACGCAGGAGATATCAACAACAGCAATGGGGTTGTAAGGTTCGAATATACTTTCAAAATAGATAATACTATTATAGAGTATCAATATTCTAAAAACAAGAATGGCGTAATTGTTCAAGAGCAGTTGTCTTGTTCTGGGGATATAATATTTGATAGAAAGGACAAGGATATATATATCAATAGTAAGTACTTTGAGATCAACTCTACTTTACAAAAAGAGTTATTGGATAGTGCAAACAATATATCTGTAATAACTTTTATTCGTTCTAAGGTAACACTAAGAAAGGAACATTTCTTAAACAGACTACAAGACTTTGTGGATACAATGCTTTGGTTTAAGAGTTTGGACGAAAGACAGTTTATTGGTTTGGACTATAATGTAACAGATATAGAACAGTATATAATATTGAATGATTTGGTACAAGACTTTGAGGAGTTTGTGAATAGGATAAGTAATCAGAATTTTAGATTTGCAACGGCAAAGAGGGAGGACACTAATTTGGATTGTCTTATTGGAGAACAAAGGATTCATTTCTTATCGATAGCCTCTACGGGAACAAAGTCATTAGAGTTGTTGTATTATTGGGTAAAGCAACTAAACAAGGCTTCGTTTGTTTTCATAGATGAGTTTGATGCTTTCTATCATTACAAGTTGTCGTTTAATATCTGCAAGGAACTATTTCAGTTGGGTTGTCAGGTATTTGTTTCTTCGCATAATACATATCTAATGAGCAATGATTTACTTCGTCCTGATTGTAATTTTATTATAGACAACAATAAGATTAAGGCATTGAACGAATGCACGGAGAAGGAGTTACGATTTGGGCATAATATTGAAAAACTATTTCGTGGTAATACCTTTGTCGTATGATACTATTTATTGTAGAGGGAAGGAAACGAGAACCGTTGTTGTTAAAGGCGATAAATTCTTTATTTCTAAAAAATAAAGATGACGTTATTGTTTCGTTTGACAATAATATCTATGAGTTGTATAGACAGATGGACGAGGATATAGATATTGTTGGTATAATGAAAAAGAAACTGATAAAGGAGAATAAATTAGGTAAGGATTTTGTGGTATCGGATATTGCAGAAAAATATCTTTTCTTTGATTATGACTTTCATAACAAAAACATTTCTCTTGAAGAGATGAATAGAGAACTGTCCGAGATGTTAGTGTTCTTTAATGAAGAAACAGAAAACGGCAAACTCTACATCAACTATCCTATGGTAGAAAGTATTTACTATACAAAACAACTACTTGATAAGGACTATTATCGGTATGTTGTAGAGAGGAATGAATGTAAAGATTTTAAGAGAATAGCATCTAACTTTTCTTTCTATAAGAATTTAGATTTTATCACCTTACCAAATCATATACCGACAGAGAGTGAAATAGATAAGATTAGGACTTCTTGGCAATTATTAATGGAACAAAATGCAAGGAAAGCAAATTTTATTTGTTCGGATAATAATACGCTACCTATTAAGAAAGAGACTATAAACCAAAGCAATATTTTTGATAATCAAGTACAGAAGTATGTATCTAAGGATGAGGTATCAGTTTTGAACTCTATCCCATTGTTTTTGTATGATTATTTGGGTTAATGGACGAAATTAATGATAGAATCTCTGTAAGTTAAAGTGAAAAACAAAAAGGGCGATAGAGAAAATAGAACATTTTTGAGAGGTAGGATTTTAGGGGGTTGAGGTTTGGTCAAAATATTCTGCCGAAAGAAAAAAATAATTCGTCCATTCATCAGAATAATTGGTCGAATTATTTTGATAAAACGACGTTTTATTTTAGCATTATCAATCAGTAAATTACAAGGGTGAAAAATCGATATTTTGGAGCATTACCATGTCTGTCTAAAAATAGCGAATAGGGAAAATAGAACATTTTTCAAATGTTAAAAAAATAGGTTAATAGATATTCATTCTATAAGGGGACAGACATAGAGATTTTAGGAGATTAGCATATAACTTTCTTGTTGTAAGATTTGAGGGGATAAAGGGGAAAGAAAAAGAGAGGGAGGGGATATCTATCTACGATGTTTTAGCGAAAGGGATTAAGATGTTGTATAAAAATCAAATTCAAAGAAAGTATAATGCAATAATTTATTTTGATTATCGTTCTTATTCTTAATAAAATGCTTTGATATATGCGTATATTTAACAACATAGATATAGACAACTTTCGTGGGCTTTCTCATTTGGAGATAAAAAATTTTGGTGATGTTAATCTTTTCTTGGGTAAGAACAATATAGGTAAGAGTACTATATTGGAAGCAATTTTTCTGCTTACTGGTATGTCTAATCCAGAGAATCCTCAAAGAATAAACTCAATAAGAGATCATTTGCAACCATCTTCGTTGGAGACAATAAAGTATCTTTTTCATAATATGAACACAGACAACTTGCCTACTTTTAGTGCGGATTTGAATAACGGCACACATAGAGAATTGGTAATGTCTGTTGTTAGGCAAAAGAATATTAATACAGATAGTCTAATGTCTAATTTTTCTAATTCTTTCAATGGTATTGAGTTGTCTTTTTGTGTAAGGAATGGTGAGACGAAATCATATCAGAATATACGTTTTGTTGGGAAAGATGGAATAGAGAATAGGATTGATAACAACTATACAGAAAAATTAACGGGCTTATACTTACCTGCCGATATGTATGACCAAAGCATTAATAACAACATCGCTAATATTATCAAAAACAGAAAGAAAGACAGTTTGGTTAATCTTTTAAGGGAGTTTGATAATAATATCTATACGATAGAATATTTACCTGAGGGTATATTTATAGGATACAATAATATAAAGGGATTGATGCCTATAAGTATGTTGGGCGATGGTTTAAGGCGTTATCTATGTATTATAAGTGCAATAGCCAACGAGGATAATAATATCATACTTTTGGACGAGATAGATAATGGGGTTCATTATAGTTCGTACAATACTTTATGGAGAAATATATTTGTCTTGGCAAAGAAGTATGATAAGCAATTATTTGTTACTACGCATAGCAAAGAGGTCTTGCATTCTTTGTATGATACGTTAAACGGAGAGAACGGTCTAAGAGATTTGGCAAGTATCTATACTATTGAGCAGACGAATAAGGGGGAGAATAAATCCTATCGGTTTGGTTTTGAGGGATTAGAGCAAGCGATAGAGAATAATATAGAGATAAGGAGTTTGATGTAATGGTAACGAGAGTAAATATATTTGTAGAAGGTGAGGCGGATAAGAAATTTTTCGCAGACTTTTTGAATTTTCTAAAGATAGACAACAACTCCTATAATATTATAGAACTACGAGGCAAAGATAATTTATTCAAGGAAACTATAATAAATCTAATACAAAGTAACACAGATAACGGAGGAAAGAACCTTGTAATAATTGATGCAGATAACAGCAAAGAGGATAGGGAGAACGAAATATTAGAACGTAACAAAGTCTATAATTTGTGCTTTGATTTGTTTATCATGCCAAACAACAAAGACAAAGGAGCATTGGAGGACTTATTGGAACAAATCATTAACACTGATAATCAACCTATCTTTGATTGTTGGAATAATTACGAGGGAGAGTTAAAAACAATAAAGATAAAAAATCGACCAAATCCTTTAACAATACCAACAAAGAAGACAAAGATATATGCTTATTTGGAAGTTTTATTAGGCAATAGCAGAAAAGAAAAGGAATTGATAAAAGAGAAAAATAGGGATTATCTTAATAAATCTCATTGGGATTTAGGTGCTTCATACCTAATTCCATTAAAAGAGTTTATTCTGAAATATTTTGATATATAAAGATTATTTATTTGTATAGTCAAGGAAGAAAAATGCATGCTTGAGAAAGACCAAACATGCATTAATTTTGTAGATATATGGGATAGGTTATGCCTTACCCATAGGGTTGATATCGGTATATTCTACGCCTGAGTTAGAAGTATCCTCTATCTCGCCATATTTCATTTCGTAACGAGCAATATTCTCTTGCAAAGCATTCAAAAGCCTTTTGGCATAGATAGGTGCAAGTATTACTCTACTACGCACTTGTGCTGTTTTGACATTCGGCATAATCTGTATAAAGTCTATTATAAACTCCGCTGGGGAGTGTTGTACGACTTGCAGATTGCTATATACTCCGCCTGCCACTTGTTCGGGCAACGAGATATCTAATGGTTTGCCGTTAGTGTCTTGATCACGTTCTTGCTCTATGTCTCTTTCTTCGTCCATCTTATTAACTATTATTTATTAAGAGTTCTTAGTTGACTTTTTACCACGCTTAACTGGTTGAATACCTGCTTTGGTTATCTTATCAAGTTGGTCTTTGTTAGCAACGAAAGCGTCTGCGTACTCTCTTAAGCCTGTACCTGCAGGGATAAGATGACCTACCAAAACATTCTCTTTCATACCTTGTAGTTTGTCTTCCTTGGCGTTGATAGCAGCTTCGGTTAAGACCTTGGTAGTCTCTTGGAAAGAAGCAGCAGATAAGAAACTCTCTGTCTGCAAAGATGCTTTGGTAATACCTTGAAGTATTTGGTGAGCAGTAGCAGGTTGTGCGTCTCTTGTCTCCATTAAGCGAAGGTCTCTACGTCTAAGTGAGGAGTTCTCTTCGTTTAGCTCTCTTCTTGTTATCATTTGACCTTCTTGGTAGTTCTCACTATCGCCTATCTCGGTTACTACCTTCATACCGTATATTCTATCGTTCTCGGCTTGGAATTGTAATTTGTTAACGGCTTCACCCTCTAAGAATTGAGTATCGCC
>CAVAII010000006.1:0-16497 GCA_963588535.1 Erysipelotrichaceae bacterium
GATTTGAGTTTTGCCAATATCGAGCGTCTTTACAGGGGAGGAACATTCAAGATATGATATTATTTGTCTTTGAAGGGAAGAAGAGAGAGCCTCGAATATTTAATTCTTTGCGTCAATTGTATTTCAAAGATGAGGCAGTTGTCTGTTTTACATTTGAAACGGCGTTTCATTCTTTGTTTAAGGAGTTGAAAGCAAATGATTGGGATTTGTTTCCGATACTTAGAAAAAAATATAGAGAACGGCAAGACGATTCGTTGGAAGGTTATATAGAATCCGATTTCTCTGAAATATATTTGTTCTTTGATTATGATTTCCATATTAACGACAAACATATTCGATTAAGTGAATGGAATAATGAGCTCAAAGAGATGTTAGCCTTTTTTAGCAACGAGGGAGAGAATGGGAAATTATACATTAGTTATCCTATGGTAGAGGCAATACGTTACACTCAACAGTTGCCTGATGCTAATTATTATAAATATACTGTAAGAAGGGAAGATTGCACAAGGTTCAAGGATATGGCTGCGAAGTTCTCTTTCTACATAGGATTGAATTTCATAGATACTACGACCAATGATAATATAGAGGAAGTGAAGCAGAAATGGCAGATACTTCGAGATCAAAACGTCAAGAAAGCCAACTATATTTGTAGTGGTCGTAATGATTACCCTACGATCAAGACGGAGATCTCGCAACAGAATATCTTCAACAATCAGTTATCCAAGTATGTTTCACAGGCGGATTGCACTGTCTCCATACTTAGTGCTTTTCCGATATTTCTTTATGATTATCTAAGATAGAACACGTTATGAATCTAAGTTTGAATATAAGCGTTTATCTCTTTAAGGAGGATAGTACCGTTATCGCCTACTGTCCTTCGTTGGATTTAAGTGGGTATGGACTAACGAACAAAGAGGCGAAGTCGTCTTTTGGTATTGTATTACAAGAATACTTAGACTATGGCATCAAGCACGGCACGCTGTATAAAGATCTACGAAAACGAGGATTCTCTTTAGGATAATGCAGAAATAGTATGTCGGAGGTTACGAACAAAATAGAATATATTGTTGTCTTTATCTCGGAGTTTGCTAAGAGGTGTTCTTTGACTAACGCCGAGGCGTATAGGTATATCAAACACTTTGGAGGCATAGAGATGCTTAGAGACAATTACGAGGTTATGCACACTTTGGACTTCTCGCAGACCGTATCTGATATGGTATTCTACTGCAAAAGAAAAGGAGGGAAGTTATGCTGACAGACGCAGAGATACGATATATGACTAATAATGTTTCTAAGGATTTAGTCTCATTGTTGATGGAGAGGTATTCTTTGTCTTTGGAGGATGCCCTTGACACTCTCTATAACTCGGAGACTTATCAGAAACTGTTAGACCCTAACACTGGTTTATATTTCCAAAGTCCTAAGTATGTCTTCTCTTATTTAAGAAATGAGATACTGCTCGGCAAGATAAGTTAGAAAAAGCAAGACGGCGACAAACACAACTATAATTATGATAATAAGTTTCTCAGTAAAGAATTTTCGTTCCATAAAAGACAGGCAGACTTTATCTTTCGAGGCTTCCAAGTCAAAGGACTTAGAAGAGTACTATGTCTGTAAGGTAGGGAGATATAGACTGCTTAAGTTGGCCATGTTGTATGGAGCCAATGCTTCGGGCAAGACGAACGTCCTAAAGGCTTTGGACTTCTTGTTCTATTTGGTTCGCAGTACGGTATTCAACAAGGAGGCTAAGATAGCTTATGACACATTTCGTTTTGACTCTGCTTGTAAGGAAGAGAACACTCAGATGGATATAGAGTTCATATACGAGGCGACTAAATATAGTTACTCTGTGGAGTTTAACCATACTTGTATCGTAAGCGAGAAGTTGTGTGAGTTTGGTCCACGCAAGTCTGTGGTGTTTGAACGTACTACTGATACGACAAAGCAACTACCCAAGATAAAATTTGGACCAAAGGTCAAGGTTAATCAATTAGAGAAAGACAATCTAACTACTAATACTCTATGGAATACGACAGTACTCTCTGGTTTTAATAGGATAAGTGCTAATATACCGCAGTTGCGTAATGTCCTGAATTGGTTTGGTAGTTATATGTTGCCTATCTCTCCACGAGTAGATTTGGATTCTTTTGTCCTTAACCAGATGGCACAAGGTAATATCGACAAGATGTATATCATCAACCTACTCAATAAAGCAGACTTGGGGATAAGTGATATCAGTCTTCAAACCCCAACAACAAGTAAGATGGACGTTTTTGATTTGCGTCTCACTCATACCATAGACGGCAAGTCTTTCTCGCTTTCGATGAGAGACGAGTCGATGGGAACGCAGAGATATTATGGCTTAAGTGGTATCTTGTTATTGCTTATCAAACGTAATACAATAATGATGATAGACGAGTTAGAGACCTCTCTTCATCCAGATCTTTACAGACATTTTATCATCTCATACTTGAAGCATTCCCATCGGTCGCAACTAATAGTAACTACTCACAACAGGGAGATCTTAGGCGATAGGGACTTGTTTAGGAACGATGCTATATGGTTCACCGACAGAGGCAACTCGGAGCAGAAGACGGAGTTGTATCGTTTGGATTATTTCGATAGTTCTGTTGTTACGGACAAGACAAATATCCTCAATCTATATAGGATTGGCAAACTAGGGGGTGCCCCTAATCTAGATAACATTAATTAGGAGGCTTTGTAATGAAAACAGAACGCTATATCCCCAAACGTATCCGAGACCGCAAAGAGATAGCTCTTATCGCAGACGGCAAGACAGAGCAGTGGTATCTTGCACAGATGCGAAAAGAAGAGAATATACCTATCACCATACAGCCCGAACTACCGACAAAGAGAACCTTAAAGGAGGAATTACAGAAAGTTTATCAGTGTTTGGAGAAAGGTTATGACCATGTATTTTGGATAATAGACTTGGACGTTGTTAATCATAGTCAAAAGGACGACAATAACTGGCACTTTTTGGCGAATAGCATAGAGGAGATAAACAGCAGTGATATTACTAAGGTTACTATTGTTCTTAACAATCCTTGTTTGGAGTTCTGGTATATACTACATTATAAGAATACAAGTAGATCGTATCAAACCTTTACTCAGTTGAAGGTAGACCTAAATAAATATCTCCCTAACTATGATAAATCGGAGAAATACTACGTCAATCTCTACAAGCATCTGCGAGATCTTCTACCGCAGGCAGTGCAACACGCTAAGCAACTACCTTCTCCACAGAGACCATATAACAAAGAATCATTCAAAGTAGCTCTATGTGATATGTATAAGATAGTAGAATATTTGCATATCATAGACTAAAATAATCAAAGTCTTCAACGAGCAATCAGCAAGACAACACAAGATAATTAAATAACCCCCATCTATGTCAGCCTCATCACTAAAAGGAAAAACCATCAGCGGCACTATCTGGTCGGCAGCAGACGCCTTCCTTGGACAAGGCATCTCCTTCGTCGTAGGCTTAGTCCTCGCCCGTTTGCTCTCGCCAGAAGAATACGGTTTGATAGGTATCTGCCTTATCTTTATCACCGTCCTAAGCGGTATAGTAGACAGCGGTTTCTCGTCTGCCCTTATCCGTAAGAAAGACACCACCGACGACGACTACAATACTATGTTCCTTACCAATATGGCGGTAAGCCTTGTCTTGTACGTCTTCTTGTTCTTCTCTGCACCGCTGATAGCCGACTTCTTCGGCAAACAACAGCTTACAGCTCTGGTGCGTGCTATCGGCATAATGCTTATCTTCCAGGCTCTGTCCATAACGCAGGTTACGATCCTTACCAAACGCATAGACTTCAAGACCAAGACCAAAGCCTCTATCATAGCAGCCGTTGTCAGCGGTACGATAGGTATAGCGATGGCTTTCCTTGGCTTCGGCGTCTGGTCGTTAGTAGGACAGAGACTATCGCAGACCCTCTTGTATACCATCTGCCTATGGGTGCTTAACCGCTGGTGGCCAAGACTGAGTTTCAATAAAGAGAGCTTCGTCTATATGTGGGGCTTCGGTTGGAAGCTGATGCTAAGCGGCTTATTGAACAATATCTGGAACCAACTCTATCAGACCACTGTCGGCAAGTGCTACAGCCCTGCCACCTTAGGACAATACAGTCGTGGTCGTGAGTACGCCAATATCTTCTCCGCTAACCTTAACTCCATCGTCCAAAGAGTCTCCTACCCAGTCCTAAGCGAGATACAAGATGAGAAGGAGAGACTAGTGGATGCTTATCGTAGAGTGATCAAGACAACTATGCTTGTAACCAGTCTCTGTATGATATCCATGGGAGCCGTTGCCGAGCCGATGATCTACTGTCTTATCGGACCTAAATGGCATGAGGCTGCCACCTACTTGCCTTTGATATGTATCTCTATGTCTTTGTTCCCACTGCATGCTATCAACCTTAATATGTTACAGATTCAGGGACGTAGCGATCTGTTCTTAGTCTTAGAGATAATAAAGAAAGTCGTCGGTATAGGTCCAATCCTCTTAGGCGTCTTCGTCAATATCTACTGGATGCTTATAGGATCTATCCTTACCGGCTTTATATCATTCTTCCTTAACAGTTACTACACCGGCAAACGCCTTCACTACTCTTCGTGGATGCAGCTCAAAGACGTCATCCCCGACTACGCCATAGCCTTCGGCGTGGCTCTAAGCGTCTATTTCCTCAAATACCTCCCATTGTCTTACTGGGTCATCTTGCCGTTGCAGATAATAATAGGTATAATAGTAGCCATCCTCTTATGCGAAGCAACCAAGCTATCCGAATACCGAGAGCTAAAGTCTATCGTCCTCGACTACATACAGCGAACCAAGATAGGACGTAAGCTACTAAGACATATAAAAGTAAAGTAAACAAGACAATATAAAATGAAGACAATTGATCAAATAGAAAAGATAAAAGCCGTTGTTACCTACATCTTGCAACGGATACCTAAGGGTTTGGATTATATCCATCTATTTAAGATATTGTATTTTGCCCAACAAGAGCACTTAGTTGTATATGGTACGCCGTTGTTCGACGAGACTTTCTTCGCCAGAAAGCATGGTCCTGTACCATCTTTGACATACAAAGTCATACGTGGTATCGAGGGCAAAAGGAAGTTGAATAGCGAAGAATTAAAAGACTTCTCTCAAAGCTTGACGATTGCTTCAGACGCCGACCATCAAATAGTTAAACTAGCCGATAATGTTCAATGTGATATGGACGAATTGTCTGTATCTAATCTTAAGATGCTTGATAAATGGATAGACAAGTGCAAAGACCTGCAATCCTTTGACCTTAGCGACCTCTCACACGACAAAGCGTGGAAAAAAGCAATACGACAGACAGAGAAAACCGGAGAAGATACCAAGATAACTCTATACGATATAGCACAAGCCGGCGGTGCCTCCGATGATATGCTTAAGGTTATCAGAGAACGTCAAATCAGTCATAATGGAATCAAACGAAGATAATGTTTCTTCCCTCTTAACAAGAATTTTTATAATCATATAAAACATATATTTCTAACCAATGGAATACCCTAAATTCAAAGTATGTGTGCGTTCCTTTACGTACAACCAATCAGCGTATATCACCGACACTATGAACGGTTTCGTCCTTCAAGAGACCAACTACCCGTTCGTATGCTGCATAGTCGATGACTGCTCCACAGACGGCGAGTAGGATGTGATAAGAAAATATTTTATGGCTAACTTCTCCACCGAAGATCCGAGTTTCGAGCAGGAGACCTCCTATGCCACCATCCTCTACGCCCAACACAAGACCAATAAGAACTGCTACTTCGCTGTGCTACTTCTGAAAGAGAACTACTACTCTAAGAAACAGAGCTCCAAGAAACTCGAATACATCAAGCCATGGCGAGACGGCTGCACCTACGACGCCCTCTGCGAAGGCGACGACTACTGGATCCACCCCCACAAACTCCAAATGCAAACCGACTTCCTCGACAGCCACGAAGACTACGTTATGTGCCACACGAGGTATAAAATAAAGCAAGATGGTATTTCTAACGCAGTTTCTATTTGCACCCGTGATGATAGTCAGTATACTAGGGATATTATATTAAAAGATAATTGCGTCGGGACACTAACTGTCATGTATAGATCTGATGTTTATGATAGTTTGCCTAGACTTTGGGAAGGACAAGGCTTTCTTATGGGAGATATGCCGTCGTGGATAGAACTTTCAACTAAGGGGAAGATAGGATATTTGCCTGAGATTACGGCAGAGTATAACTTTTGTGAGGAGAGCGCTTCACATTCGGGTAATTTGAAAAAGCAGATACGATTTATTAAGAACATTCTTGAGATTAGAATGTTTTATAACGAGAAATTAGGTTTAAATCTAAAGGTAAGCAAGAAACCATATTATTCTAAAATGTTTCATACTTTGCGATATCAATTTGTAAAGAAGATTATTGGCAAAAAAGGAATCAAGAAGATAAAACAAATAAGAGGAGATTATAGGTAGAATAAGATAGTGCTTATTTGTCCGACAAGACGATGTTAAATTATCCTCACGGACACGTCGTTGCTTTGACTTTCCCTTTGAATAAAAAGAAAAGAATTACAAAACTGAATTTAATAAAATAAAATAATGCAAGCAGTAATTTTGGCTGCCGGTATGGGCAGGCGACTAGGAACATACACAAAAGAAAATACAAAGTGTATGGTAGAAGTTAATGGAGTTAAATTGATAGACAGAATGCTTAATCAATTAACGAAAATTAATTTAACAAGGATCGTTATTGTTGTCGGGTACAAAGGAAAGGAACTAAAGGATTATATTATAAAGCAAACCTGTTATGGAAAGGTACATATAGAGTTTATAGAAAACCCGATTTATGATAAGACCAACAATATCTATTCTTTGTATTTGGCAAAAGATAAACTTATAGAGGACGACACCCTTTTGTTAGAGTCTGATCTTATCATTGACCCCAAAGCATTAGACCTAATAGTTAACCACAAAGATAAGAACCTTGCCCTTGTCTCCAAATATCAATCTTGGATGGACGGCACTATGGTACGCATCGACTCAGATAGAAATATTGTTAATTTTGTTCCTAAACAAGCCTTCCGATACGAAGACGTAGACGTCTATTACAAGACTGTTAATATTTACAAGTTTAGCAAAAGTTTCCTTACCTCTACTTACGTTCCTTTCCTTGAAGCGTACGTAAAGGTTATGGGCAACAACGAATACAATGAACAAGTCTTAAGAGTTATCACACACCTTCATACCGATGAGTTGAAAGCCTTAGACGTAGAGAATCTCAAATGGTACGAAATAGACGATGTCCAAGATCTTGATATCGCCTCCACTATCTTTGCCAAAGGCGACAATAAGTATCATGAATATCACAAACGTTATGGCGGTTACTGGCGTTTCCCTGAGCTATTAGACTTCTGCTATTTAGTCAATCCTTTCTTTCCTCCAAAAAGAATGAAAGAAGAACTAAAAGCCAACTTTGATACCTTGCTAACCGAATACCCTTCTGGACAATTTGTCAACTCCTTACTCGCAGGCAAATACTTCGGCATCAAACAAGACTACATAGTTATTGGTAATGGAGCAGCCGAACTGATAAAAGTGGTAATGGAAGACCATTGTAAGAATAAAATAGGCGTTATCTTTCCTACCTTTGACGAATACCCTAACCGTCTTCAAGACGACCAAATCGTTCCTTTTATCTCCTCCGACCCAGACCTTCGTTACTCCGCTAATGACCTTATGACTTACTATGCTGACAAACATATCTCCCTTCTACTTCTTATCAACCCAGACAACCCTTCGGGTAACTTTATCCCTAAGCAAGATGTCCTACAATTAGCCCATTGGTGCGAGAAACAAAATATTCACTTGCTCGTAGACGAGTCCTTTGTCGACTTTACAGACGACTTTGAGAACAATAGTCTATTAGTGAATAGTATCCTCGAGGCTTACCCTACAATGATGGTTATGAAATCCATTTCCAAATCATACGGTATCCCTGGCTTACGTTTAGGAGTATTCGCAAGTGCTAACACTAGTCTTATCGCCAAAATCAAAAAAGAAATAAGTATTTGGAATATCAACTCCTTTGCCGAGTTCTATATGCAGATATTCGGTAAGTACGAGAAAGACTACCAAAAGGCTTGCCGTGAATTTATCAAAGAAAGAGAGATATTTAGGAAAGAGTTAGAACAAATTCCTTTCCTTCGTGTATTCCCTTCCCAAGCCAACTACTTCCTCTGCGAAGTAACAGACCGCTTTACCTCCACGCAACTTCAAGAGATACTTGTCCAACATGATATCCTTATATCTAACTGCGGACGCAAACGTAATATGCAAGGCAGAAACCTTATCCGCCTTGCCGTAAGAGACAGAAAAGATAATCACAGACTCGTAGAAGTCCTTAAAACCTTATAAACAAATGAAGATAATAACCGAACAGCAAGTAAAAGATTTACATATCTCTCCTTCCACTTGTGTAGAATGGATCAAAGAGAGTTTTGCCCTAAAAAGCAAAGCACAGTTACCTGCTAAGATTAGCCTACACCCGCAAGGAATGGATTTCTTTAATACTATGCCTTGCATTCTTCCCGAACCATACAACTACTTTGGAGTTAAGATAGGGCGTAGAATATTAGGTGCAGTGCCATCCGTAATGTGCGATTTCTTACTATACAACACTAAGACAGGAGAACTATTGGCTCTGTTTGATGCCGATTGGATAACAGCTATGCGTACAGGTGCAGTCGCTACCTTGGCAGCCCAAACATTTAGAAAACAAGATACCCAGTATTATGGTCTTATCGGTTTGGGTAATACTGCAAGGGCAACTCTACTTTGCCTTTTGAACAGCGAACCAAACATACATCACAAAGTCCATCTGCTCAAATACAAGAACCAAGCAGAACTATTTATACAACGTTTCGAAACCTATAACAACGTTGAGTTCGATGTCATAGACAACGCAAAAGATTTGGTTGCCAATTCGGACGTTATCATTAGTTGCGTAACCGAAGCAAACGAATTAATCTGTGATGATGACTCCTTATTCCAAGAAGGCGTAACCGTTATTCCAGTCCATACAAGAGGTTTTCAGAACTGCGACCTCTTTTTTGATAAAGTTTTCGCCGATGATACCAATCACGTCAAAGGCTTTAAGTATTTTAGTAAATTCAGGCACTTTGCAGAGATGTCCGAGATTTTGTACGGGGGGGGTCGGAAGGCTATCTAATAAAGAACGCATCTTAAGTTATAATATAGGTTTAGGACTGCACGATGTTGTCTATGCAAGCAAAATATATGACTTGCTGAAAAACAAAAACACAGAAGAATTTTTACTAGAACGAGAGACAGAAAAATTCTGGGTATAACCGAACAGAACTTCCGTCTCAAAGAATTAAACATATAATGAAAACAATTTGTATTTGCGGAGGCGGACACTTAGGACATGTTGTCGGTGGATATATCGCTACCAAAAAAGAAAACAAGGTCAACATACTAACCAATCACCCAGAGAACTGGAGCAACAACTTAGAGATAACTCTTCCTAATAACGAAACCATAACAGGTAATCTAAACATCGTAACTAACGATGCCTCCAAGGTTATACCACAAGCCGATATCGTCTTTATCTGTCTTCCTGGTCCGTATATACGCAAGGTGATTGAGAAAATAAAACCTTACCTTCAACCCTCAACTGCCGTTGGGACAGTAGTATCAAACACAGGTTTCTTTTTCCAAACTCACGACCTAATACCTACTCAACCTACTTTTGGTTTCCAAAGAGTTCCTTTTATCGCAAGGACGATAGAATATGGTCATAAGGCTCATTTGAGAAGTTTCCGCAAAGAACTCTATATGGTTGTTGAGAATGCTAATAATTTTGCTATGGGGGGGGGTAGAGAACAACTCCATAGAAGTCTTGAAAGCCTGTTAGATACGCCTATAACCCTTCTTGATAACTACCTCGAAGTCTCTCTTACTAATAGCAATGGCTTATTGCATACCTCTCGTATGTATTCTATGTGGAAAGATTATCACGAAGGCGTTTATTACCCTATTCAACCATTACTCTATGAGGACTGGACAATAGAGGCAGCACAGTTATATATAGATATGGATAACGAGTTACAAGAACTTCTTAAGGTGCTTGGCGTAAGAAAAGGTATAGTACCTCCTGTCTTGGAGTATTACGAGAGTAACGATGCAGAGAGCCTTTGCCATAAGTTGCAGTCTATCCCTAGTTTTAAGGGTATCAAATCTCCAATGGTACAGACCCCTCATGGTTATATCCCTGACCTCGCAAGTCGTTATTTTACCGAAGACATCAACTACTCCCTTTACTATATCTACGCCTCAACTCACCGTCACAACATCCCTTCCCTAACCATCGACCAAGTCTACCACTGGGGAAAAAGATTGTTAGAAGAATAAAAGAAAAAAGAGAAAACAAAATTAAAAAATAAAATGATAGATCAAGAAAAACATAATATTTTAAGGCAAAAGTATAATCCAGATGGCTCTACATTAAGAGAGTATCAACTTTATTTATTGGATATGCTAAAATGGTTTGATGATTTCTGCCAAAAGGAGCATATAACTTATTGGCTCTCTTCAGGTACTTGTCTTGGTGCTGTGCGTCATGGAGGGTTTATTCCTTGGGATGACGATATAGATGTGGAAATGTTAGAAGAGGATTATGTACGTCTACTGAAGATTTTTAAGGAGACAGATGATTATGGTTTGCAGACTTACAAGAATGATAAATATTATCTTCAACAGTTCGCAAAGTTAAGAGACAAACATTCTAAGATAACCGAAAAAGAATGCAACCACTTAGACGATAAGTATAAATATCGAGGAGCGTTTATGGACATCTTCCCAATAGAATACACTCCCAAATTCATTGCCTGGTTCGTTGATTTCGTAAGAATGAGAACAATAGTATTTATAGGTATTAGAGCCTTTAATTATTCCGGCTTTATACGAAAACTACTTTTGGGAACATTGGTTGTTTTGCAAAGAATGTATTTCTATTGTTTTCTTCCTATAATGAAATTTCCGTTTAAATTCATAAAGGGAAAAACTCTTCGTCATAGCGTTGGCTGGTATAAGGTTACAAGAAAGAGAGAAGAGTTGTTTCCTCTAACGAGAATTGATTTCGAGGGCGTATCCTTGCCCGGTTCCTAAACAATATGACAAATATCTTACAAGAATGTTTGGAGATTATATGCAAATACCCTCGGAAGATTCTATACAGACGCACGAATTGCAAATACAGTTCAATCGTTAATTTAAGTTTATCGAACGTTATACTCGTTCCCTCTTCTCGCAAATCCTCAACAGTTTGTAATATATCCTTCCATCTTTCTCCCCTTTTCCCTTTGTCTTGCCGATTTCAATACGCAACCTCGCCGATTTCAACACGGAACCTCGCCAGTTTCAACACGGAACCTTAGGTATTAAAAAACCAAGTCTTTTGGGGTAAAAAACTTAGTTTTTTGAGGTAAAAAACCAAGTCTTTTAGGGTAAAAAACCAAGTCTTTCAAACGGAAAGGTTCCGTGTTGAAAACGGAAAGGTTCTGAGATAAAAACGAAAAGGTTCCGAGATAAAAACAAAAGGGTAAAGATAATGGTGAAAAAGGTAAAGGATGAGTCGAAAAAGATAGAGGATAAAGTAAAAAAGATAAAAAAGAAAAACAGATAAATAAAGGATAAGAGTAAGAAAATCAACGAGAAAAGAGAGGAAGTATAATGGGGAAAATAAAAAAACAAGAAAAAAATCAAAGAAAAGTGTAACCAAAAACGAAAACAATCGTACAAGGTATTAAAAACACATAACATAAAATCAAAAACAATTAAAAAACTTATACGAATATGATAAATCTAGTCCCAGTTGAAAAAACATTCTACCTAATGGGTGGTGGCAAAAAATATTACTACCTTGAGGTAAAACAAACAGCACCATTAGAATTTGAAAACCTTTGTAGACTTATCGCTGATCGATCGGGTGCTTCGCCATTCACTGTCGAGATGGTTGTCAATGAGATTACAGATGTAATAATCGAGAATGCTGAAATAGGTCGTGGCGTTAAGCTCGGTAACCTCGGTACAGTCTTGCCAGTTATTAATTCGAAGACGGTTGAAAAAGAGGAAGAGTTGGATCTTTCGGCAGTTAAGAGGTTTTCATTGCTTTTCAAGGCTTCTCCGAGAATTAAAAAGGCATTGAAGGAGATGAGAATGAGGGTTAAGCGTGATTATTATGCTAAATATAAGGCAGAAAAGGAAGGTCAGGCAAGTGATAAAGAGAGTTAGGCAGAGTAATAAAGAAGGTTAGGTAAAGTAATAAAGAGAGTAGGGCAAAGTAATAAGGAAAGTCAAACAAAAACAACAAGAACAATAACAAAAAAAAGAATAATCAAAACAGAAAAAGCAAGTTAAGAATATAAGATCAAAGGGTAAAGGAAAAATAGTCCTTTATTGCTCTGGTCGGCGTTTAATAAATTTATTTAATAACATTCAAAAAAATTATCGCTTATGGGATATCGTTATAAGAAAGTCCTAAAGAAAATTTCCGTAGGGAAAGACCCTGGCGACTACTATGTAGTTCAGATCGCAAACGAGGGCACAGTTACTAAGGAGCAGGTCCTTAAATTCATCGCAAAAGACGGCACAACATCCGCATCGGACATGGAGATAATGTTCGGAGCCTTGGCAGACGCCATCGAGGAAAACGTCAACATGGGACGAGGCGTTAAACTAGGTAGTCTCGGCACTATCCTGCCCGACATCAAGACGCACACTTCGGCAACAGCAGAAGAGGTTACCTCGGCTAACATCCAGAAGGTGTCAGTCAATTTCCTTGTCAATCCGGATTTCCGTCGTGAGATGACAAAAGCAAAGGTCAGTGAGACCACTAAGTTAAAACTAAAACACGTTAAAGGATCATGATTCTATACACAGTAGCAGAGAGGAAGATCAACCTCAAAGGTGAGTCCTCAGTAAAGTATTGCCCAAAGATCGTAAGGGCTGCAACATTAGATTTCGACACTTTGGTCGATTTGATAGCCGAGCGTACAACCATCGAAGAAGGCGAGGTGAGGTCGTTCCTTTTGTCCTTGGTTAAGGCGATCAAGTACTATATAACAAGTTCGTTTGTCGTTAATATCGAAGGCGTTGGCATCTTTACCCCAACACTTACCGCCCGTGCGGTTAAGACCTTGGAGGAATGCACCGCCGACACGATAACCAAGAAGGGCGTAACCTTCCGTCCAACGGCAAAGATGACGAGCAAATTCCAGGAGATAACCTTCAAGAAGGCGAACCTGGACGTCCAGAGCGTATAAGGACTTTGCGTTAAGCCTCAGAGCACCCCTTTTCCATAACTATAGTAAAAACAGGAAAGAGAAGAAAAAGGGGGGGCTCTTTTGAAATTTGCGAGGTAGTGAGAGAAAAAACTGAAAAGTTAGCAAGAAAAAGAAAGAAAAGATTTTGGGATATATATGGTAACTACACAAAGAAGTAAGGGGATTAATGCCTCAACGTTTTTGGCTTTAATATTGTTTTTGGTATTTCCGATAGCAAGTCTGCCATTTATACTTCGCAGTATATACAATAGAGATAAGATAGGGTATGTACTGTTTTGTTTGTTTATGGGACTTGTAGGATTTTTGATGGCACCGCATGGGGATTTGTATCGTTATTATATAATGTTTGAAGATGTCAAGCATTTGAGTTTTTCCGAGATGTTCTCTGTATATAATGCACAGCAATGGTATGACTTTGTCTTGCCGACTATTAGTTGGTTAGTTGGTAAGATGGGACTGACGGTAGATTGGGTAAGGTTCTTGTTTAATACAGTTGGATTTGGGATAATCTGTTCTATTCATAATATAATCTGTTGCCATAATATCAATAATAGCAAGAGAGAGAATTTCTTTTGCTTCCTTTGTTTGGTGTTTTCTTCTGGTGTGATAAGTGTGTTATATAGGTGGGGTTTTGCTGTTACTCTTTTTACGTGGTCGGTATGTTTGATAGAGTTAAGAAAGAAAAATATAGGGTGGTTGTTTATAGTTATATCAGGTCTAAGCCATTCGGCTATGTGGTTTATTGCAATTATTTACTTGGTGTATAGGATTAAGAAACAAGTGTTTTCAAAGACTGCACTTTTGATATTTTTTATAATTACGTTATTTGCGTCAATGCCATTTGTTACACGATTTTTTGAGACGTTTGACTTATTTGGCTTATCGGATAGGTTTATGATATATGTTGCAGAAGATGGATATTGGAATAATGAGTATTTGAAGGATAGGTCGTTTAGGGCTGTATTATATTCTTATTGGGGTAAAGCATCTTTATATACGGTATGGATATTAACTATACTTGAAGGTAATAAAAAACAACAATTCAAATGGCCAGTGCACATGTTCTGTTTTTTGCTTGTATTCCTTTCTGGTTTTACTAATTTATCAGGTAGAATTTCGGGTATATTTACAAAACTATTTATGATATATTTTTGTTATAATGCTATGAATATTACTTTTTATAAGAAAAAACGAACAATACTTATGTGTGTTTTAATAATCTCATTTATGCTTGGAATATACGCCTCGCAAAAGAGAAGTTTTATTTGGGGTAACTCGGGTAAGATATTTTATTCTTCCTTATATCATATAGTTTCGTCTCCGTACGAGAATAGTTGGATAATTAAGAACTTAGACGGCATGGGACTTTTCAAGGATCAATAAAATAATAAACAAGAATCACAATGGATAATATATTAGTTTCGATTATAGTTCCGTCTTATAATGCAGAGAAGACAATAGAAAAGTGTTTGAAGTCTTTGGTGGATCAGACGTACAAGAATATAGAGATACTTGTAGTTAATGACGGAAGTAAGGATAAGACTGTAGATAAAGTCCAAAACATTAAGGACGAGAGAATACAGATAATAACAAAAGAGAATGGCGGTCTGATAAGTGCAAGAAAGAAAGGCTTGTCGGTGGCAGGGCGAATATGTCTTCTTTGTAGATAGTGACGATTACATAGAGAAAGAGACGATAGAGGTGCTGTTAGACAATAGCGAAGGAAAGGACATAGTAGCAGGAGACTTCTATATGGAGAACGAACAGGGTAACGAATGGCCAAGACAACAAAAAAAGAGTGAGTACATACAATACGATATAGGAAAAAGAGAAGAAGTGATTGCTAACTATCTTTTCAAGAATATCTCACCTTCGGTTAGTGGAAGGTTGATGCGAAGGACGTTGTTCGAGGGAGTGGAGATACCAGAGGACTTCACCATAGGAGAGGATATAGTAATAAACATACTTATATCGCTTAAACGTACGCCGTTTATAAAGATTATTAATAAGGCATTCTATCACTATGTTCAATATAAGGAAAGTATGATACATACAAGTGGTAGGGAGAAACTATTGAAAAGAATAGACTTCGTAAGTTTTATTGCCAAGAAACTAAACGAAGCGAAGTTAACAGAGTGTAGCCTTATTAGAGAGAGTCTTGATTCTATAACACTTGAAGAGTATTACGCATTCCTAAGAGATGGCGGTTTGCCGTCTATGTGTAAGGATTTTTCTACGGACTTATACAAGAGGTTTAGTACAAAAGATATACAAAAGTACTTGCAAAAGCATCAAGCCTTGATGGTTATCTTATTCCGCAGATGTACGCTTTTGGGTAAGATATTTAGACAACTTTTGAATCAGTTAAGAAAATAAGTAATTATAATGAAAATAGCACAAATAGTACCTTCTTTGGCACAATTCGGTCCTGTGGTTGTAGCCAATGATTTAAGTAAACTTTTAGTAGAGAGAGGGCACGAAGTGGTCGTCTACTACTTTGACGAGAAAACGGAGAATCTATTATCGTTTCCTTGCAAGACGCAAAGAATAAAGATGGGCGAGAAGATAGATTTTGATTATTTTGACGTTGTACACACACATGGCATTAGGCCAGATTTCTATGTCTTTCTCCATAGGAAGAAAAAACATATAGCCAGATTTGTAAGTACTATCCATTGCTTTATTCACGATGATTTGAAATATACTTATAATCCGTTGATCGCTAAAATTTTTGCACCAATATGGTTGAAAATATTAAGAGGATCCGATGAGAGAGTTGTTCTAAGCAAACAGGCTTTAGGGTATTACAAAAGATATTTTAAAGGACTAAAAACTGTTTGTATCTATAATTCAAGACTTACTGATCTTAGTAAGACGCTTACAGAAGAAGAAAAGAAAGAAGTATTATCTTTTAAAGGAAAAGATATTCTTCTTGGCGTTAACGCAGGCTTAACGCCAATAAAAGCCATAGACGTGATTATCACGTCTATGGCTTTTATTGGTGGAGTAAAACTTTTCGTTTGTGGAGACGGCAAAAGCAAAGAAGATTTAGAAGAATTAGCAAAAGAGAAAAATGTTCAAGATAG
>CAVAII010000006.1:16507-17241 GCA_963588535.1 Erysipelotrichaceae bacterium
GACGCTTATCGCTATATATCTTATTATGATATTTATATGATGCCGTCAAGGAGTGAGGGTTTTCCTTTGGCTTTATTGGAAGCGATGTCTTTGAAGTGTAATGCAGTTATTTCGGATATTCCTATTTTCAAGGAATTCTTCACTGATAAGGAAGTTACTTTCTTTCACTTAGATGATGCCAAAGATTGTGCAAGAGCGATAGAATATGCCACATCTCACAATAAAGGAGAAAACGCTTATAATAAGTATATTAACGAATACTCTCCTGAAATATTGGTAGAGAATTATTTGAAAGTTTATAGAGGAGAATAAAGGGGATAAAAAGAACGATAAATCATAAAGAGTATGAAATTTTCGGTTTTGATGTCTGTTTATTATAAAGAGCAGACGGAGTATTTGCGAGAGGCATTAGATAGTGTGTTTACACAGACACTACGTGCCGATGAGGTTGTCTTAGTAGAAGACGGGCCTTTGACTAAGGAGTTAGACGAGACAATAGAAGAATATCAAGAGAGGTATTTGGAGTTGAAAGTCGTTAAGTTAGAGAAGAATGGTGGATTAGGTAGAGCATTGAATGAGGGATTGAAGTATTGTTCTTTTGATGTTGTGGCAAGAATGGATACGGACGATATCTGCAAACTAGAGAGGTTTGAGAAACAGATTAAGTTTTTGGAGACACATCCAGATATAGACGTTTTGTCGACTTGGATAGAGGAGTTTGTAGAGAGTAAAGA
>CAVAII010000007.1:0-5251 GCA_963588535.1 Erysipelotrichaceae bacterium
TTATCTAATGTTAGATATACTTCTTTATCGGCAGGGTTAGGGTAAAGAGAGATAGTATTCGATAAATCAATATCTGAAATGTCAGCAGTAGAGTCGGTAGTATTATATTCTTCTATATTAAAGAACTCTTTCCATACTTTTGCTTGTTTATAGTCCTCAATACTTCCGCTCGGTACAAATAGTTTTGCGTTACGAGATACATTCTTAAAAGAAGTAGTATTCTCAACTTCAGGAGGGCACATACCTGCTGAATAGATAGTATCTATATTAGTACAATTAGCAAAAGCATATCGTTCAATAAATGTCATCGAAGCAGGTATCTTTATAGTTACCAAACTACTACAACTATCAAAAGCATTCTCAACAATAGAAGTAACCGATTCTCCTATTATTAGGACACGAGGATTAACATTATCATATTTTCCCCAAAACTTCTTGCATACACTATTTGAGTTAATAGTAATAGTGTCTAAACTACTACAACCATAGAAAACATACCGATAAATAGAAGTAACTGAATTAGGTATTGTTATACTTGTTAAACTACTACAATTCGAGAAAGTATAATCCTCAATAGCAGTAACCGAATTAGGTATTGTTACACTTGTTAAACTACTACAACTCGAGAAAGCCCTCCAACCAATAACAGTAACCGAATTAGGTATTGTTATACTAGTTAAACTATGACAATTAGAGAACGCAGAATTACCAATTGAAGTAACCGAATTAGGTATTGTTATACTTGTTAAACCACTACAACCAGAAAAAGCACTCCAAGCAATATAAGTAACCGAATTAGGTATTGTTATACTTGTTAAACCACTACAACCCTCGAAAGCAGATACACCAATAGAAGTAACCGAATAGGGTGTATCATTATAAGTAACTTGTGAAGGTATTATTATATCACCAGTATATGCGAAATTATCACCTTTAACAACTGTTACAGTATTAGAGAAGTCTATATCATAACATAGTGTCGTACCTTGATAAGTATAATAGAAATCATACGCTTTTACTTCTCCAACGTAAGAGAACAATGCAATTATGATAACTGCAAAAAGAGAACTAATTCTTATGTTTGAATATTCCTTTGAGGTGAGTTGTATATAACTCTTTGTCTTCTTTAACCCGTTTTTTATTTCTTTTGTTTGATTCATCTTAAAACTTGGTGCTATTATATCCCATCGCACCTTCGGTTTTAGATGCAAATTGCTTTGCATAATTATTAACTATTCTTAAGGTTTACGTTATTTTAGGGTTAATGGACAAGATAGAACTAATGTGTGTTGCTTATTCACTAACCCTCTTTTACTTATACTATCTGTAATGTAGTGAGTATAAACTCTCCTACACTTGGAGCAATACAAGACCAAATACCCTTCAAGAGCCCTTTTATTTCTTTACCACACTTTGCTGTAATGGTTTGAGGTTGCTCTGTCGTAGTAGTGATATTTATATTCTGCTGTACTTGCTGAATTATTGTTTTGTTACCTTCAAAATCAGAAATAAGTAGAACTAAATCTTGTGCCGTTACAGTTACTATATTAGTATTAAAAGAACTATCAGCAAAACTACCAAAAGATTCCAATTTATCGTTTAAGTACAGTCTAAGGTTTTTATCCCTAATGACAAATTGTATCTTATTATCGCCTACTTGCTTATAGACTCTGTTTTTCAACACTTCGTAAAACTCTTTCTTGAAAGATTCTTCATCTTTCGGATAGACCAAGTCTGCTTCATACCTTAGTCTTTTTACTTTGCTTTCAGGTATCTTCAGTTCTCTACTGATTTGGTTATCACTCTTTGAAGCATATCCATTCTTAAGCAAGTAATGGAATATCCATACTTCAAAGTCATTCTTGTTCATAGATCCAAAACCTTTCTTAAGGTAGTCTTGTACTATGTCGCTTATGTTCGCCATATTTATTTTTTGGTACCATTATATCCCATCGTACCTTGGTCGGTTCTAAGAAAATTAAAAATCAATTCAATATTTTTGACAAAAAATATTTCTTGTTTGGAATTACGAAACTGAAACAAAGGAAGATTTTTGTAAGAAAAGTGAGGGAAAAACAATTTTTTGCGACCTTGAAATACAAAGTTGCAAACAAAATTTAGAAAATTGAGTACGTTATGAATTAGACTAAAAAGATAATTACGAGGTCTTGTTAAATACCCACCCCCTACTGATAATTAGGTAGTTAGTGCAATTAGATGTGTAAAAGATAGTCGTATTGTTCATGTCTTATTTCTGTTTTTATCTTCGGTGCAAAATTATACTATTTTTTCGTATTCACCAAATAAAAGGAGAAAAAAGTTTCAAAAATAATATTTTTTAGGAAGAATAGTATTTGTCTGATAGTGATAGAATAGAGGGTAGGTGTAGTATTTGTTTGGGGAGAATGAATAGGGGGAGAGGGAGAGAAAGGATAAAAGAAAAAGTCTATTGTAAAAAAATACAATAGACTAAAAAAACCTATGTTTTATTGGAATAAAGCTTTCTATTCTTTATCTATTACCAAGCGAATAAAGGACGTGAAGACATCATATCGTTAACTTTCTTACGAGTGTTCTCGATCAAAGTCTCGTTCTCTACGTCAGAAAGGATATTATCAATCATACCAACGATTTCTGTCATAGCATCTTCTTTCAAACCACGAGTAGTAATAGCAGGAGTACCTACACGGATACCAGAAGTTTGGAATGCACTACGAGAATCGAATGGAACCATATTCTTATTGATAGTGATATCGGCACGAACTAATGTATTCTCGGCAACTTTACCTGTTAATTCTGGGAATTTAGGTCTAAGGTCGATAAGCATTAAGTGGTTGTCAGTACCATCGGAGATAACTTTATAACCACGTTTTACGAACTCAGCAGCCATTGCAGCAGCGTTCTTTCTTACTTGTTTGATATACTCATGATACGTAGGAGTAAGAGCCTCACCGAAAGCAACAGCCTTAGCAGCTATAACATGCTCCAATGGACCACCTTGAATACCAGGGAAAACAGCAGAGTCTAACAAAGCAGACATCTTTTTGATTACGCCTTTTGGAGTTTTCTTTCCCCAAGGGTTATCGAAGTCTTCGCCCATTAAGATCATACCGCCACGAGGTCCACGCAAAGTCTTGTGTGTAGTAGTAGTAACGATATGGCAATATTTAACGGCGTTATTCAATTCACCTGTTGCTATCAAGCCTGCAGGGTGTGAGATATCGGCTAATAAGATTGCACCTATTTCGTCAGCTATCTTACGCATTCTAACCCAATCCCATTCTCTTGAATAAGCAGAAGCACCACCAATGATTAACTTTGGTTTTTCTCTTTGAGCTACTTCTTCCATCATATCATAGTCTATTCTACCTGTCTCTTCTTTAACGCCGTAAGCTACTTGACGGAAATAGTTACCAGATATATTTACTGGAGAACCGTGAGAAAGGTGACCACCATGGTTAAGATCCAAGCCCATGAAAGTATCACCTGGTCTTAGACATGCAAAGAAAACAGCCAAGTTAGCTTGTGCTCCTGAATGTGGTTGTACATTTGCCCAGCAAGCACCGAACAATTGTTTTGCTCTATCGATAGCAATTTGTTCGCTTTGGTCTACTATTTGGCAACCGCCGTAATAACGTTTTCCTGGATAACCTTCTGCATATTTATTAGTCATAACAGAACCCATTGCTTCCATAACTTGATCGGATACAAAGTTCTCTGAAGCAATCAACTCTATACCTTTTGTTTGTCTTGCTCTTTCTTGAGCAATCAAATCAAAGATTTGTGTGTCTCTTGTCATTTTATTTATCTTTTTTATGTTTTGTACAATAAAAATATCAATTTGATGTTGCAAAATTAAGAATTTTTATTCAAATGCAAGCAAATTTATTGAATTTTTTTACTTTATATCCCTTAATCTTTGCTAATAAGCAAGCGAAATAGATGGTGTTTGTGACTATATAATAATATAGGTATCAAACACGGATTGAATGTATCGGTATTACAATATTCGCCATCTGTTCTCCGTTACTATATATAATAATGTATACGGACGTGGCGTTTATACATTGTGCGTATTAAAAAGGATATACAAAAGACAATGAAAAAGAATATAGTAGTACTTACGGGTGCTGGCATTTCGGCAGAGAGTGGTATAAGTACATTTAGGGATTCTAATGGTTTGTGGGAAAATTATCGCATTGAAGATGTGGCTAATTATGATTCTTTTGAGAAAGATAGCGAATTGGTTACAAAGTTCTATAATGCACGCAGAAGACAATTAGTTACAAGTTCTCCAAACGAAGGACACAAACAACTGGTACGTTTGGAAGATAAGTTTAATGTTACTATTGTTACCCAAAACGTAGATAATCTTCACGAGCGTGCAGGCAGCAAAAATGTTATTCATCTACATGGCGAATTAACCAAAGCATGTAGCGTAGATAACAAAGAAGAGGTGTATGAAATCGGTTATCACGATATAACGCCTATGGACGTGGACAAGAATGGTAATATGTTGCGTCCTTTTATTGTATGGTTTGGGGAGTCGGTGCCTATGTTGGAGCCGGCTATTGAAGCAGTCCAAAAGGCAGATATTATGATTATTGTAGGTACTTCGTTGGTTGTCTATCCTGCTGCTTCGTTGATTAACTACACAAGTCGTTCTTGTAAAAAATATTTAGTAGATCCCAAACGGCCTAATGCAGACCTAAGCGGTATTACTTTTATTGAAGAAAAAGCCTCAGTAGGTGTAAAACAAGTTGTAGACGAGATTCTAAGCAATTCATAATTAAGGGTATTTACCAGGTGATTTATCTTTTTTAGGGCTTAGCACAAAGGGATAAGGAGTGAATTAAATAAAGGAATTAGAAAAAATTACATAATAAAATAATGGTTATTGAATAAAAATTTGTAATTTTGTCGTCGTTTTTAGTAACATATACATTTTAAACAAAAAACATTCAAAAATGGAATACAAATATCTTAAAATAGAAAAGAAGGATAGGATTTTAATCTTAAAAATCTCTGTACCAAAAGCATTAAACGCATTATCTTCTAAGGTCTTAGAGGAGATGGATAATTTCTTAGACAGCATAACTGACGCAAGGGCGTTGATTATTACAGGCGATGGCGAAAAAAGTTTTGTTGCAGGTGCAGACATATACGAAATGGCTACTCTTAGTTATCAACAAGGCGATGCTTCTGGTAAGAAAGGTGCTATGATATATAGAAAAATTGAGACCTTACCTAT
>CAVAII010000008.1:0-2097 GCA_963588535.1 Erysipelotrichaceae bacterium
ATATTAGACTTTATCAGAATAATATCTAACTTTATCAAAATAATATCTAACTTTATTAGAATAATATCAGATATTATTTCGTTAGAAACAAGAGAAAGAATTATAACAAAAGAAAAAACAAAAAATATAATAATGGAATTAAAACTTACAAAACCAATTGTCTTTATAGACTTAGAAACCACAGGTTTGATGATAGGCAGAGATCATATTATCCAAATAGGTATGATTAAGATTTTGCCGAGTGGAGTGGAGAAAACCTATAACCAGTTAATCAATCCTGGAGTTCCCATCCCTGAGGCTATCACTCAACTAACTGGTATTAGCAATGCAGACGTTAGTTTGGCTCCTAAGTTTAGCGAAGTTGCCACAGAGATAAGAGACTTTATCAACAACAGCGATTTGGGTGGATATAACTCCAACAAATTCGACATTCCTATGCTTATGGAAGAGTTCTTAAGATGCGGATCTACCTTCTCACTCTCAGGACGTAGCCTTGTAGATGTGCAAAACATATTTCACAAGATGGAACAGCGTAACTTAGCGGCTGCTTATCGTTTCTACTGCCATAAGGAGTTAGATAACGCCCATTCGGCTGACGCTGACATTAGAGCAACTGTTGAGGTATTGAAATCACAACTCGATATGTACAAAGATAGAACCTACAAAGAGGCTAACGGTATAGTACATAAACCAGTACAAAACGATATTCCTTCCTTGGCTGCTTTCTCTAAGACTAACAATTGGGTAGATTTGGTCGGTCATATCTATTATAATGAGAATCTAGTGCCTTGTTTCAACTTTGGTAAGCACAAAGGCGAAGCCGTTGCCGATGTTTTCAAAAAAGAACCTTCTTATTATAGTTGGATGATGAATGCTGATTTCCCTTTGTCTACCAAACAAGTAATACAAGAAATACACGACATAAATATATTCTAAGAAAATGAAAATTCTATGTATCGGCCGTAACTATTCTGAACATATCAAAGAATTAGGCAATCAAACGCCCGAGAATATAATCTTTTTCCTCAAACCCGATACGGCTCTTACCAAAGGTAATGAGGATTTCTACTACCCTGACTTCTCGTCTTGCGTTAATTATGAGTGTGAGATAGTTGTCAAGATAGATAAAGTCGGCAAATGTATCCCTGTCGATTATGCCAAAGACTATTATTCACATATTGCCGTTGGTATAGACTACACTCTAAGGGATATCCAAAACGACTATAAGCAAAAAGGTCTGCCTTGGACGCTTGCCAAAGGCTTTGATTACTCTGCTCCCGTTAGCGAGTTTGTAGCCTTAAAGGATTTGGGCAAAGATATTCAGAATATAGACTTCTCTTTCTCGCTTAATAGCGAAACCAAACAAGTAGGCAACACGGCTTATATGCTTCACACGGTAGATGAGATAATTAGTTATATCTCTGAGTTTATTACTCTCAAAACTGGCGACCTTATCTTTACCGGTACTCCAAAAGGTGTGGGCGAAGTACACAGAGGAGACGTGATAGAGGCGTATTTAGAAGGCAAACCGATGCTAAAACAAAAGATATTGTAATCATTCTCTTAAAAGACAAGAAAAGAAAAAGTATGTTATTATCATTAAAAATTGAGAACTACGCACTTATTAATTCGTGTAAGGTGCAATTTTATGATGGTTTCTCCTCTATAACAGGCGAGACAGGTGCAGGCAAAAGTATTATCTTAGGAGCCTTAGGTCTTATCTTGGGTAATAGAGCCGACACACAAGTCTTATTAGACAAAGAGAGAAAATGTGTTGTAGAGGCAACTTTTTCTATTGACAAGAGTCTAAAAAAACTCTTTGATGATAACGATCTTGACTTTGATACTCAAAGCGTCTTTCGCCGAGAGATAACTCCTGTCGGCAAATCGAGAGCCTTTATCAATGATACTCCTGTGCAGTTGTCTATTATGAAGAGTTTTGCCGAATACTTGGTTGATATTCACTCTCAAAGTGCTACTATTAACCTCAAAAATCATGATTATCAGTTATCTCTAATAGATTCTCTTATAGAGGACACCTCTCTTAAACAATCTTACAAAGACAAATACCGTCAGTACAAAGATATCGACAAACTA
>CAVAII010000009.1:0-3675 GCA_963588535.1 Erysipelotrichaceae bacterium
TATCAAAAAGGTTGATTTTGGAGTTAGCGTTGTGGTCGATATTCTTTGTGGTCTGCTCAACGAGTTTGTAGATTTTCTCGATATTCTTAGGGGTTATGAATTTCGGATAATTGTTTTTGAATTTATCGTCCATCATCGACAAAGGATGAATCGCAGTCCTTACGTTATTATTATAAAGCCAACATTTTTCGATAGTTTGTGAGAAGAAATTAAAGAAAGATTTCAATTGCTCTCGTGTTAATTTACTAAAATCATCTACAAACAAGGAGATATCTTTCGCATTGGTGCGATATTTTCTCGCTAAACGATTCATCTCAATAAAATACTGTATTTTTAGATGCTCTTCTTCGCTATCTATCTCCGTAATTCTATTGTAGTTTCCCTCACAAAGTGCTATTCTTGTTTGAATATCTTGCTCGCTTAACGAAGGGTCGTACTGTCTTATCTCCTTGTACATCGTCTTATCGTCCAAAGGTGGAACTGTTATCTGCTGAACACGAGATAAAATCGTAGGTAAGATATTGTCTTTGTGTTCTGTAGTAAGTAAGAAGACAGTATTTGGGTATGGCTCTTCTAATATTTTTAGTATTTTGTCCGAAGTCTCTTGGTTCATCTTATCGGCGTTCCAAATAATCATTATCTTGTATGGCGATTCGTAGGTCTTCATCGATAATGTTGAGATAATGGAGTTAGCATCTCTAACATTGATAATACCTTGTTTGTTCTCGCTACCAAGATATTCGTACCAAGCATTCAAAGAGCAGTAAGCGTTGGTTTGTAATACGAATTGACGGAACTCATTATAGAACAAAGAAGATTCGTTGTTCTTGTCTATCTTTTTTGTTGTGGTATTAGGAAAAATAAAATGTAAGTCAGGGTGAATAAGTTTGTTATACTTACTACAAGAAGGGCATTGATTACAACTATCCTTGCCTTTGTTCCTATCACTACACGCAATATATTGAGCAGTTGCCAAAGCGATTGCTAAATTGCCGTAACCATCTTTACCATTAAATAAGACAGCGTGAGGAAAATGATTATTGTCGATAAGATCTATTATTTGATCTTTTAGAATACTCTGACCCTTTACCTGTGAGAACAACATATAGCAATATTTTTTGATCTAACAATATTTTCTCTTTGCTGTATTTTACAGGTAAAGGACCAGAATTTGTGCATGATTAACAATAATTTTTTAGTAGTTAAAATCAATGTTAAAATCAGAAGTATTATCTTGGACTTCTGTCTGTTCGTAAGATGGTTCTGCGGTGTTGTCGTTGTTTCTTTTGCTATAAGGTTTTTGCAATGAAACAATCATAGCACCAACCATTTTGGTCATCTCTATAAGGAGTGTTCTTGAGACGTTGTATTGCTCTTCTGTAAAGAAACCGTTTTGTTGTGCCATAGTAGTAAGTACAACACATTCTCTAACTGCACTCTTTGCACTCTTTAAATAAACAGCGAATTGACTCTTGTTATAAGATGAACCCTCGGCAATATTAATACTTACCTTGGTTGCGGCATCCATTAGAGGCATAAACAATGTACGCTTAGCGAAATCATCTGCTTGTTTAGCCTGAGTAGTTACCCAATTATAATACTCTAAAGATTTGTCGTAAACTCTTAAATCTTCGAATCTGAAGAAACTTGTGCCTTTTTGATCTTCCATCATTTAATTAATATTATTGGTTATTATTTAATGTTGTTGTTATTTTCTGGTTGCAAAAATAATACATTTTATGATATGGAATAAATTTTTTTCATATTTTTTTGAAAATATTACATTTATTCTATACCAGAATAGTATTTCATATACTGAACACGATAGAAAGTTGAGGCTTTATCGTTCTTATCTATCGCCAAACGACCACGAAAATCGCTAAGTTTGTGATAATTTTTGCTCTGCATCCACTCTTTTAAGAAATTATTAGCCTCTAAAATAAATTTCTCGCCATTACCATACAAAGTAGAAGCAATTTGAACGGTATTAGCACCTGCAAGCATTAGTTTGATAATATCTTCTTTGCGATGAACGCCACCTCCTGCGGTAAGAGGACAATTAATTAGTTTGGCAAGTATAGAAGTCCAACGGATAGTGTGATATAATTCGTTTTCGGAAGAGAGGATATTAATAGGTTTGGTAGTTTCTTTATTAATATCTATATCATGTTCGATAAAACGATTAAAGATAGACAGATTAGAGATACCCATCCAAGAGAGTTTTTGACAAAGTTTAGCCAAAGAAGCAGAATAAGAACTAATCTTTAGGGAAATAGGCAAACTGGTAGCACGTCTTAAGGTTTGGATAGTTCCTTCGTATATTTCCTCGACTTCTTCTGAGGATATATTTACATTAGTAGGGAGGATAAACATATTAAGTTCTAAACCATCGGCTCCAGATTGCTGAATATTAGTCGCAAAATTAATCCACTCGTTAGCAGATACGCAATTGATACTTGCAATAATAGGAATATTAGTACATTCTTTTGCTTTACGGATAAGATTAAGGTAATTGTCTGTATTATTGAGTTTGGTGTGTTCGGCAATATAAGTGTATGCTTCTGCCATATCGCCTGCGTTCTGAACCAAACGCATATTATGACTAATCTCTTGTGATATTTGCTCTTCGAATAGTGATTGAAGTATAACAGCACCTATACCGCTATCCTCAAATAGTTTGATGTTATCTATATTTGCAGTCTTACCACAACTACCTGCTATAATAGGACTGTTTATAGTACATCCCATAAATTTAGTACTTATATCCATCTCCGTAATGCCTCTATTTACGACCGCAAAGTTAAGAAAATATTTAATAGTGAGCAATTTTTTTAGGAAATTTTTTGAAAAAAATATTTTTTTGTAAAATTTTTGTAGAAAAAATTATGTCATTAAATCAAAATGATATATCTTTGCAAATTCAAATTAACAAGAAAAAAACTTTTTTTAACGAATCGGACAATAAACTTAAACAAAGATGAAGGATAATAGACAAGAACCTATACAAGGTGCAGAGAACGAAAAGAAAAATCTTCAAGTTGGAGAGGTAATAGGCAAAACAGAAATGTTTATAGAGAATAACAAGAGAACGTTATTGATAGTTGTTGGAGCAATAGTTGTTGTTATTGTAGCATTTTGTTTGTATAAGTTTTGGTATATGCCTTCTCAAGAGAAGAAAGCAGAGAATGAATTATTTGCCGCTCAACAATATTTTGCACAAGAGGATTATACAAAGGCCTTAAAGGGAGATGGTAAGCATCAAGGCTTAATTGCTATTAGCGAAGACTATTCTTCTACTAAGCAAGGTAAATTAGCCAAATATTATATCGGAATTATCTATTTGCAACAAGGTAAATATCAAGATGCAATCGATAATTTTGAGGATTTTAACCCAGATGACGCATTTTTGGCTTCACAAAGCAAAGCCCTTATCGGTGATTGCTATTGGGAGTTGAATAGTGTAGATAAGGCTATCTCTTATTACAACAAGGCAATAAAGAAAAATCCTAATAATTTCACAACTCCAGTAGTTTTGATGAAATTAGGTATTGCTTACGAGTCTCAAAAAGATTATCAAAAGGCACTTGATTGCTACAATCAAATCAAATCAGATTTCCCTCGCTCACCAGAGTATGCTGAAATCCAAAAATACATTACTCATGTAGAGGAATTAAT
>CAVAII010000010.1:0-5901 GCA_963588535.1 Erysipelotrichaceae bacterium
ATTCTACTGTCTTAGTTATGTTGGACGGTTGTTTAAGGTATAATGGTGAGGTAGTAGTGTCTTTTATTGGGAAGTGTAATGAATCAGGGGGATTCATACACAAACCAATGGCAGAAACCAAAGTCGTAACGGTTATCAATATAAAAAACTTCCTCAACATACGTTTGTGCTTACATGCGTCTCAATGCTTGTTTAACAAGATTTTCTACGCTCATATTCTCATCTTCTTTCAACAACTTATCAAGAGTTTTTTCTATAATAACTTTATTAAATCCCAATGTCTGCAAAGCTAATAACGCTTCGGTGCGGTTATTATTGTCTATCTTGTTCAAATTGGCAGAGATTTGTTCGGAGAACTTCCATTTCTTTAACTTGTCGTGCAAATCCACAACCACTCTTTGTGCAGTCTTGGTGCCAATACCTTTTATCTTGCTAATCGTAGGACTATCTTCGTTGATAATAGCCCCGACTAATTCGTCAACACCCAAAGAAGAAAGCATCATTCGTGCCGTATTCGAACCAATACCGCTAACACTTATCAAATAACGGAACAATTCTCTCTCCTGCAAAGTAGCAAAACCATAAAGAATCTGAGCATCTTCTCTAACAATAAAATGCGTATATATCTTACCCTCCGTTTTGTCCTTTAAGAACGAATAAGAAGTCAATGAAATCTCAACTATATAACCAACTCCTCCGCAATTAACGACAACAAAAGACGGATTAACTTGTTCAAACTTACCTTCTACAAACTCATACATAATAGTCTCTTGAATTATTAGTGCAAATATACAATAAAATTTGTTTTTAGTCCTAAATACGTTAATATTTTTGCATTTTAGGGCGAATTTCTTCTGACTTTATCGAGATAACTTGCCTATTTTTGAGAAATTATTCGTTGTTATTTCTCTATCTATTAAGATAGTAAAAGAAAATTGTGTATAGTTTAGAAAAATATTCGTAATTTTGCAAAAATTTCGTATCAAAACATATTTAATCGCAATACAATGAACAATGTTTATATCGAAACTTATGGTTGCCAAATGAATATAGCTGACAGCGGTATAGTTAGTAAGGTACTTCAAACAAATGGTTATCACATAGTTTCATCTCAGGACGAGGCAGACGTAATACTTATTAATACTTGTGCAGTTAGAGATAACGCCGAAAAGAGAATCCATACCCGTGTGCATGATTTACAGAATTTGAAAAAGAAAAATCCTCTTTTGAAGATCGGTATTATCGGCTGTATGGCAGAACGTCTGCAAGATAGTTTGATAAAAGAAGACAAAGTAAATATTGTTTGCGGCCCTGACTCTTATAGACGTATTCACGAATTGATTAGTCAAGCACAGGCTATCGATACAATGCTTTCAAAAGACGAGACATACGAGGATATTATCCCAACACAGATAGATAGCGATGGTATCTCGGCATTTATCTCCATTATGCGTGGCTGTGAGAACTTTTGTACTTATTGTGTTGTGCCATATACAAGAGGTAAGGAGCGTAGTCGCTCGCCTAAGAGTATAATAAAAGAAGCAGAACTATTATTTGAACAAGGTTATAGGGATATAACTCTACTGGGACAGAACGTTAATTCGTACATCTACAACGAAGACGGTAAGGAAGTTCGTTTTGCAGACCTTTTGATAAGAGTTGCTATGATTAATCCATTGTTAAGAGTTCGTTTTGCTACTTCTCACCCGAAGGATTTGAGCAAAGAATTGGTTGAGGCTATTGCTTCGTACGATAATATCTGCAAATATATTCACCTTCCTGTACAATCGGGTAGCGATGTTATGCTTCAAAAGATGAATAGGAAATATACAGCAGAGGAATACCTAAAGAAAATAGATCTAATCCGTGAAAAGATACCTACTTGTGCTATTAGTACAGATGTTATAGCAGGTTTCTGTGGCGAGACATTGGAAGATCATCAAAAGACGTTAGATATTTTCCGCCGTGTAAGGTATGATTCTGCCTTTATGTTCAAATACTCTGACCGCCCAGGTACTGTGGCTCACAAACGTTTTGAAGACGACATCGAGGAAAAAGAAAAAGTACGTAGATTACAAGAAATTATAGACCTTCAACGTCAATTATCTTTGGAAAGCAATCAAAAAGACATCGGCAAGACTTTCGAAGTATTAGTTGAGGGAGAAAGCAAAAGAGACAAAAATAAATATTTCGGCAGAACATCTCAAAATAAGGTTGTTATTTTTGATAAACAAGACAATAAAAAGGGAGATTATATCATGGTCGAGATTGAAAGTTGCACCTCGGCAACACTTTTTGGTAAGAAAATATCGCAATAATTCTCTTAGTATAAATAATTTTCGTAAATTTGCATTTTGAAATATAAGAATAATTATGAAAAGATTAACGAAGATCATTGGCGTATTAGTAGCCATATTTATGTTAGCCTCTTGCACATCGCAGAAGAATTTGGTATATTTTCAGAACGATGAGTTAGATGGTAATATCCCTGATAGACAAACTTATACTTATCAACAAGGAGAAGAAAATGTCTCCCCCGAATATAAGTTACAGCCCCACGATATGTTGTACATTCAAATCGCTTCTTCTTTAGACGAAGAGTCGAGTGGATTATTCTCTGGTACGAGTGGGGCTAATAATTACTATTCTCAAACCTCCGAAACAGGTATCTACCTTAATTCTTACGAGGTAAATGACGAAGGAATAATAACCTTACCAGTTATTGGTAACCTAAACGTCCAAGGACTTACGATAGATCAAGCCAAAGAGCAGATAAGAGTAAAAGCAGAGGAGTATTCGAAGGGTGTAGTAGTTATTTGCCGTATGGTAACTTTCAAAATTAAGGTTACAGGCGAAGTAAACAAACCAGGTATCTACACATTCTATCAACCAAGTGTTAATATCTTTGATGCCTTGATAACAGCAGGCGATTTAACCTACGATGGTAATAGATCAAAGATACGTATTATCCGCAAAAGTGCAGAAAAAGACGAAGTCTTTACACTCGATATCCGCAAGACATCAGTACTTAAAGATAGCAACTATTTCCTACGTCCAGGAGATATCGTCTATGTAGAGCCGAACAAGAATACTAAGACACTCACAAGTATTAATCGTCCTTTGACAACGATTACTTCTTCTTTGTCTTTAATAGCATCTTTGGTAGCAATTATACTTTCAGTTAGAAATCTTTAAAACAACACAAAAATAATTATGAATAACCCTAATATTCAGGATAACGACCTTGTGAATAACCAACAAGAACAAACAGAAAACCAGATAAATCTATCGGAGTTATGGTTCAACTGTTTGGACAAATGGTATTATTTCGCTATTGTGGTCGTTTTGGCTATGATTATAGCATTATTTGTCAATCGTTTCTCTACTCCTAAATACGAGGCAAGTACTTCGTTATTGATTAAGACTAATGACGAAATCCTTAACAGTGTTAATGTGGAGAAATTGATATCCAACAAGAATACTAATCAAGATTTTCAAAACGCTATCGGTACAATACAATCCTTTACGCTTACCAAACGTACTATTAAGGCTATGGGTTTGTATTGCAACTACTATGAGAAAATCAATCTTAGAAATATAGATATCTATAAGGATAGTCCTTTCGAGGTTGTATTAGATCCTTTGCAGCAAACGCAACCTACGGGTATCAATATCAAAGTAAAGTTCGTCTCTAACAAGGTTTGCGAGATTTCTTACGCAGGCAAAATCGGCTCTGTCGTATATGATTACGCCTTAGACAAGAGTTTGGAGAACAAAGTCAGCGTTCCTAAACGTGAGGACGTAAAACTTGCCTACGATACTTGGTATACAAAGGACGGTATGAAATTCAAAATCCTTTTGAAACAGAATTGGTCAGAGAAATTGGCAAGCACCTCTTATAGTTTCAAGATTAACGATTTGGACGCCTTAACTACTGCTTACAATACCACTAAAATAGATTTGATAAACAAAGAAGCAACTATTGTTACTATCAAATTTAGAGACCAAAACAAACAAAAAGCAGTGGATTTCGTCAATATGCTTTGCAAGATCTACATAGACCAAACATTTGAGGAGAAAAACCACCTAAATGTTGCAACTATAAACTTCGTTAATACGCAGATATCCTCCGTTGGTGACTCTTTGGCAATAGCCGAAGCCAGAAGAGAGAACTTCCAACAAGCACACAATACCCTAAACCTAACTAATGACGGTCAATATCTATACACTAAGAGCAACGAATTGGAGATAAAGAAAGCAGAGGAATACACTCGTCAACAATATTACAAATACTTATCCGATTATCTAAAAAAATCCGAACTAACCGAAGGTATCGCCTCTCCAAGTGTAATGGGCGTTGAGGATTTGAACCTAAACAACTTGATTAATGAGCTAACCAAAGCCATTATCGCCTACAAAACAGCAGTAGATAAAAGAACGGAGAAAAACCCTAAGACAAAAGAATTAGTGGTTACTTTGGAAACCTTAAGAAAACAAATTTCCGAGAGTTTGGCTAACCTAAAAAACGTATCGGATATCAATATGCGAGAGTTGCAACGTCAACAAAACGAGCTACAAGTGGAGATAGATCGTTTGCCTTCTACGGAAAGAAATATGATTAGTTTGGAACGTCAGTTCAAATTCAATGATGAGATCTACACCTTCCTATATCAGAAACGTTCTGAGGCAGAAATAGCAAAGAACGCTGCACTTCCTGACCACAAAGTTATAGACGAGGCAAGAACGGCTATGCAAGTATTCCCTAAGAACTCATTAAACTACTTGATTGCCTTAGTTTTGGGACTTCTATTGCCTGCTCTTTACATTTTCTTGAAATATATTACTAAGGATACCCTTGATTCCAAAGACGATTTAACCAAGATATCCTCTAATCCTATATTTGGTTATATCCCTGAGTTTCCTAAGGAGTACAGTAAGATGGTTGTTTTCGATAGACCTCGAAGTCAGATAACCGAAGCCTATCGTTCTATCCGTACTAATATCAAATATGTCTTAGATAGCAAGAACATAGAAGGCGGTCAGTGCATCTTAGTAACCTCTTCTATGCCTTCGGAAGGTAAATCTATTACTTCCTTCAATATTGCTTCGGTTATGAGTATCTTAGGTAGTAAAACTCTTTTGGTAGAGTATGATTTAAGAAAACCACGTTTAGCAAAGACTCTTAACCTTAACGGAAGTATCGGTATTAGTTCTTATTTCATTGGTGAGACTACGATAGAACAATCTATCCAACATACAGATTTCGACAATTTAGACGTATTATTAGTAGGTGCTACACCTCCTAACCCTTCCGAGATAATAGATTCTCAAAAGAATAAGGATTTACTTGCGGAGTTACGCCAAAGATATGACTATGTTATCTTGGATACTCCTCCTGTTAACCTTATTACCGATGCTCAGGTATTGGCTAAATTGGCAGATATCTCATTGTACGTTGTAAGACTTAACTATACATCTCTTAGCATTATGAAATCTGCATTAAGTGAGTTAGAGCAGAACGCAGGAGTAAAAGCAAACTTTATCCTTAACGGTGTTAAGACTGTTATGCAGAAATATGGATATGGTAAGAATGGTAAAGGCTACGGCGGATATGGTGGTTACGGCTATGGCTACGGCAATAGATATGGTTACGGCAAATATGGTAACAACTACGGCTATGGTTATGGCGACTATATCAAAGAGCATTCGTATGGATACTTTGAGGACGACAAAGAAGACCTTAAACGTCATAAACATTCTAAGAAAAAATAACTTTTTAAGTTGTTAATATTTCATTGATTTTGAAGCAGGGGAACCATCTCCTGCTTTTTTCTTTCTATCTTTTTCTTCTCTTTCCCCACTCTCTCTCCTCCCCTAATTTTTATCGCATCTTATCAAAAT
>CAVAII010000011.1:0-21166 GCA_963588535.1 Erysipelotrichaceae bacterium
ACTGATAATAATTTACTGATTACTGATTTTATTCTAACGATTACTGATTTTATTTTACTGATTACTGATTTTATTTTTAGGGCGTAATAAAGACTGAAAATAAAACGACGAAAGAAAAAAATCTTTCGACCATTCATCAAAATCTTTCGACCATTTAGAAAATTCTTTCGTCGAAATATTTTGGTATTATTAATCAAAGACTTACAAAGGTTATTTTCTGATTTAAGGGGAAGGAATAAGGGTGGTAGTTTTTTAGGAAAATAGAAGATAAAAAGCAGATTAATTAGTATAATCGAACAAATCCATCTCACGAGAAACGAACAATTCTAACTGATTTTTGGCAACAGTCTCGGGAGGTGTTACATTTTGGGATAAAAAATCTTTCAATATTTTCTTGGCTGCTGCTTTTTTGGTGATTTTGTTAGAATGTGCGTAAATATCAAGCAAAAGTATATCTTTACTATTTAAAGATATGTTGATTTTCTGTGCTTTTGGCGTAGTATTTCGATATTTTGAATATTTCATTCTGCAAAGTTAATATTTTTTTTCATATCTTTGCAACTTAAATACTAAAAATGATATGACTTTATACGAAAAACTTACAACAAATAAAGAAAATTTCTTTTTATTAGCAGGTCCTTGCGTGATAGAGGACGATAAAACGCCGTTTTTAATAGCCGAGAGATTAGTGCAAATAACTAAGAAACTGAATATTACATTTGTCTTCAAGGCATCTTACCGCAAAGCCAATCGCTCCAAAGTAGATTCTTTTACGGGTATAGGCGATAAGGAGGCATTAGGGATATTAGAACAGATAAAGAATAAATATAATGTACCAATTGTAACTGATATTCACTCTGTTGAGGATGCTAATATGGCCTCTTCGGTTGCTGATATTTTGCAGATACCTGCCTTTCTTTGCAGACAAACAGATATAATCGTAGCCGCGGCCAAGACGGGTAAGATTGTTAATATCAAAAAAGGACAATTTCTTTCGGGCGAGAGTATGAGATACGCTTGTCAAAAAGTCTATGATGCTGGTAATAAACAAGTATTACTTACCGATAGGGGTACATTCTTTGGCTATCAGGATTTAGTGGTAGATTTTAGGAGTATTCCTATTATGAAAGAGAACAAAGTACCTGTTATTATGGATATTACGCATAGTTTGCAAAAGCCTAATCAAATAGCAGGAGTATCGGGCGGCGACCCTAAGATGATAGAGACTATCGCAAGGGCAGCAATAGCCGTTGGTGCAGATGGTATATTTATGGAGACGCATCCTGATTGCAAGAACGCTAAAAGCGATGGTCAGAATATGTTACCATTAGACGAGGCTGAGGAGTTGTTAAGAAAACTATCTGTCTTGAAACAAGCCGTAAATACTTTGTAAAAACTATAAAACTTTTTGTTTTATAAATACTTAAACTACGTTTATTAGGTGTTTGTTTTTATAGAATATATTGTTAGATAATAAAATTTTCGTAACTTTGCCTATCAAATCCATAGCAACTATGTACGACCAAATAATAGATAAAGATAACAAAGATTCTGCTTTAAGTGTTAGCAAGGGAGTTAGTAATCCTGTAATGGTAAATACTAATCTTAAGATTGTGAAAAAGCCACAACTTTCCGTAGAGGATTATGTTAAGGGCATAAGAGAGGGTAATCGTACTATATTATCAAGGGCTATTACCTTAATAGAGAGTAATTTGCATGCACATACTATATTGGCCCAAAAGGTTATTGAGAAATGTTTGCCATATAGTGGTAATAGTATAAGATTGGGTATAACTGGTGTGCCAGGCGTAGGCAAAAGTACTTTTATTGAGGCACTTGGCAAGATGCTAACTGCTATGGGACACAAAGTTGCGGTATTGGCTATCGACCCTTCGAGCCAAAGATCCAAAGGTTCTATTCTTGGTGATAAGACTCGTATGGAGGAACTCTCGCAAGAGCCTAATGCTTTTATAAGGCCTTCACCTTCGGCAGGTAATTTAGGAGGTGTTGCCAGAAAGACAAGGGAGATTATTATGCTTTGCGAGGCAGCAGGATTCGATATCGTAATTATTGAGACAGTGGGCGTTGGACAGAGCGAGGTATTAGCACATAGTATGGTAGATTTCTTTCTTTTGCTACAACTAGCCAACGCTGGTGACGAGTTGCAAGGTATCAAACGAGGTATTATGGAGATGGCAGACGCTATTGCAGTTAATAAAGCCGAAGGAAAGATGAAAGATATCAGCGAAATAGCAGCCTCTAATTATAGAAATGCGTTGAGGTTGTTCCCTATCAATGATAATGGGTGGAAACCCAAAGTCTTTACTTGTTCTTCATATACGAGGGACGGCATAAAGGAGATTTGGCAATGTGTAGAGGAATTTGTTCAACAGACCAAAAAGAATGGTTATTTTGATAAGAATAGAAACGAACAGAATCTTAGAATCTTAGACGAAAGTATTAAACAATCTCTTTTGGATAACTTCTATAGTAATCCGCAAATCAAAGAAGATTTAGTTAAAGCTAAAGACGATATTTTGGATAATAAGATTAGTGCATACGTTATAGCACAAGATTTGATTGATAAATACTATAATCTACTGAAAGAGAATAAATAATCGCTGTTTTAATTAGTTAATCAGAAGATCTACACAATAGGGCACAAGAAAATGAAGAAAATTATAGATTACTACAATAAATATCCCCTAACTATCATACTATTAGTTGCTTTTATAATAAGAATGCTAAGTGTTTTCTTTGCCAAAGGGTATGGTATGCACGATGATCACTTTACTATAATAGAAACGTCTCGTTCTTGGGCAGAAGGTTGGGATTTTCAGGGTTGGTTGCAGACTACTCCGCAAGGGCATTCGTTTTTCTACCCATTGTTGATGTATTTTCTCTTCAAATTCCTTGCTTTGTTTGGTATTGAGAGTCTTGATACTCAGATGTATTTTGTACGTTTCGTGCATTGCTTACTATCTTTACTGACAATATATTTTTCTTATAAAATCGCATTTCGCACAAGTAACAACAAAAAACTATCTAATTTCATAGCATGGACATTAGCACTGCTTTGGTGTTTGCCGTGGCTAAGTGTAAGAAATTTGGTAGAGATGGTGTGTATGCCTTTTTTGCTTTGGTCTACTTGGCTCTATATTCGCAATCAACAGCCTCGAATTAAGGATGTAGTATTGTCGGCAATAGTGATGGGAATAGCCTTAGCGTTTAGGTATCAACTATTGACATTTATAGGAGGTTTTGGTTTGGCGATGCTGATCTACAAACAATGGAAAAATGCTATTATTTGGTCCTTAGTTCTTATCCTAACATTCTCTCTAACACAGATTTCGGATATTTTTATTTGGGGAGAGCCTTTTGTAGAAATGAAAGAATATTTTCTTTATAACTTATTTACCGAAGATATTTACCCACACGGCGGATTTTTCAAATATATATTCGTTTTGTTAGGTATTCTTTTACCACCATTTAGTGCATTCCTTTTGTTAGGTTTCTTTTATGGTTACAAGAGACTATTCTTGTTTTTGCCGTCTTTTTGTTTCTTGCTTTTACATAGTTTAGTGCCGAACAAACAAGAAAGATTTATTTTCCCGATTATACCTTTTATAGTTATCTTGGGTATGATTAGTTGTTGGGATTTCTTATCAAAAAAGCCTCTTTACTCTAAATGGCGAAAAACGTTGAAGGTTTGTTTTGTTATTTCTTTGGTTTTGAATATTATCTTGTTAATACCTGTTAGTGTTCATTATTCCAAACGTTCGAGAGTGGAGGCTATGACTTATATGTACTCTTATCGTCCAAATGTTAAGGCTTTTATACACGAGGATACGCCACATAATGATTGGGAACAGATGCCGAGAATATATACTGTGCAAGATTGCAAACAGATTAATATCGTTAGCGATACTACTAACGTTTATCGTCTTTGTAATGGGGTAGAACCTGCGTTTATTATCTTTGCCGAGCCTACTGATATAGATAAAAGGGTAGAGAGAATGAAAAGGTATTATCCTAATATAGAGTATGCTACGACTATTCGCCCGAGCTTTTTAGATGATTTGATGCGAAAGATTAATCATCATAATCACAATTATACTTTTCTTATTTATCGCAACAAAGATGTAGTGCACTAATTTATTAACCACTCTTCTTGGGTCTGCCAACCTTTGCGAACAGAGATTTTATTTGGGTAAAGAATGACTTTTTCTGCCTTGATATTGTTATCAAAATTACCTTTATTCCATTTGTTGTTAGAGTTGCTATCAATAATAAGACGCAATTTGTATTTACCTTCTTTAAGGTTTGGAAATTCTATACCTTTTGAATTAGCCTTTGTTGATATTGTCTTAATAGGTTGTTTGTTTTGAGCGTCTATTAGGGTTAGGATTAGGTTGTTATCTGCGTTTAAGGTATCTTTTATACTAATTACTATACTGCCATAATCGTCTTCGGAGTTAAGATAGAACTTTTTCTCCATCTTCTCATTCTTAAAGCCTCTTATGTCTAATACCTGCCCACTATCTATTAACAAAGTATAATGCTTTGCTTTTTCAAGATTATAGTCTGCACACAAGGACTTAGGGTTGTTAGTATCTTGTTTGAAAACAATAGGAAGGGTATCGGTATCTGTGATTATCTTCGCTTTTAAATTATTATCCCTTAGAATATATGGCGAAAAGATTCTTAGTTTATCATAATAGGGTAGGGTATCGTTATTAAACGAAAAAGCGAAAACCGTTTTTTCTTTATTATTATGTTTCTTATTTGTTTTGTTATATAAATCTATACTCTCCTTAAAATCATTAACATCCGTTATTTGTGCCTTTATGGTATCAAAAGAAGTAGGCGTTTTGAAAAGAATATTGATTGTGTCTTGGTAAGAGGTTAATAAGTTAGGGTTATTTGTTTTTGTAAGTATAAAATCGTTGTTTGATAGTAGGGGAGTAGAGAATGTAACCGCAAGACTATCACTTGTAGGCAAAGAAGTAATAATCTGTATTTCGTATGGGTTAAGTAATTTGGAGGAAACAATATTTTGTATGCTATCTTCCGCAATATTAAACAATAAAGTGTCTTTTTGGTTCTTTGTTGAGGTATCTACTTTGCATATTTTCTCAGCATAACCTTCGTTTTGCAAATCATAAATCATATTTTGGTTCATATCATCGAAGGCAACTACCATATAATCGCCTTGTTTGATATTCTGAAAACAAAAAACTCCAAACGAATCAGCCTTAGTAATATAATTAGGTAGATTTTTGCGAATATCCTCTCTATTATTTGTGGTATAGAGGGCAACATATTTGGCAGGTTCGTTAGTTAGTGTGTAGGCATTCAATAATTTACCCGAATAAGCAAAGGTATCTATGTTGTCGCCAGTAGAAAATGCGAAAGAGAAATGAGACAATCTATTTCCTTCGGTAAAATCTACGATAGCGTCTCCAAAATCAAAGATATAAGTTGTGTTTTCCTTTAAAGAGTCAATATCTTTTATATATAATGTTTTGAGTTTGCTACCTATTGTAGGTTTGTTTTTTAGGGGTGGCGAAACGATTAATTTGCCTGTTGCGTTATCGAGTGTAATATACTCATCAAAAGTTATTTCTATTCTGTTGCCGTTGAAATTAGTGGCATTTAGTCCTGGCGTTGAGGTTACCATAATAGGAGGGGCGATATCTTTTTCACCTCCCGTTGGGGTAACTATTCGAGCACAAGACGAGACAATAAAGCATAACATAAGCAATGCGTAATATATTATTCTATGATTATATTGTGCTTTCATTGTCTTAATACTTAGTGTTTTATGGCTAAATCTAATTAAAACAAAACCTCTATACTTGCTTCTTTTCACAAGATATAGAGGTTTGTTATTTAATTATCTATTAGAATCTATTCTCTCTATGAATAGTTACATTAGTATCAGGGGTATTAGGGTTGTTTTTATGTTCCGAAGAGTGTCTTGGATTGTTAGAAGAGTGGTGATTATTCTGACGACCTTGACTTTGACGACCAGGTTTACCCTCTTTTCTTGTATTATCAACATAACCCTCTGGTTTTGGAATCAAAACACGGTGAGAAAGTTTGTATTTACCACTTTGTTTGTCGATACCAATAAGTTTTACTCTTATAGGGTCACCAACTTTCAATACGTCCTCAACGTTTTCAATACGTTTCCAATCTATTTCGGTTACATGCAACAAACCTTCTTTGCCTGGCAAGAACTCAACAAAAGCACCGTATGGCATAATAGACTTAACAGTTGCGTCATATACCTCATCAACCTCAGGAATAGTAACAATGGCTTTGATTTTTGCGAGGGCTCTTTCGATTCCTTCCCTATTAGCAGAAGATATTTCGCAAACACCATAATCGCCTTTCTCTTCTATTACGATAGTTGTCTCGGTATCTTTTTGTAATTCTTGAATATTCTTACCTTGTGGTCCTATAACTGCACCGATAAACTCCTTAGGAATATTAATCGAAACAATACGAGGTACAAATGGTTTGTAGTCTTCTCTTGGTGCAGGAATAGTGTCGGTAATTATACCTAAGATATGCTCTCTACCACGTTTAGCCTGAGCAAGTGCTTGTGCTAAGATATCGTATGATAATCCTTCGCATTTGATATCCATTTGGCAAGCAGTAATACCATCTCTAGTACCGCAAACCTTAAAGTCCATATCTCCTAAATGGTCTTCGTCTCCTAAGATATCAGACAAAACTGCCCATTTACCGTCTTTCTCTATAAGACCCATAGCAATACCAGACACAGGTTTAGTAATCTTAACACCAGCGTCCATAAGGGCCAAACAACCAGCACAAACTGTTGCCATAGATGACGAACCATTAGACTCTAATATATCACTAACCACACGAATAGTATAAGGGCATTCTTCTTCTGAAGGAAGTACTTGTTTTAAGGCTCTCATGGCTAAATTACCATGTCCAATCTCTCTACGAGATGTAGATTTGTTACCTTTTACTTCGCCAGTTGCAAATCCAGGGAAATTATAATGTAAGATAAAACGATTGCTACCCTCTACCATTGCACCGTCTATTGTCTGCTCATCTAATTTGGTACCCAAGGTACAAGTAGACAAAGACTGCGTTTCACCTCTTGTAAAGATAGCCGAACCATGTGCCGAAGGTAAGTAGTCTACTTCTGCCCATATAGGTCGTATTTGTTCCAATTGACGTCCATCCAAACGTGTTCTTTCGTTAAGAACCATATCTCGCATGGCTTCTTTTTGGATATCATGGAAGTAACGATCCAACATTATCTTATGTTCTTCTTGGTATTCCTCATCATAGTTGGTTAGGAACTCCTCATATATTGCATCAAATCTCTCTCCTCTTTCTTTTTTGGACTTGATACCTTCTTTTGCTAAGTCATAGCATTTTTGATAGCACTCTTGTTGCATCTTTTGTAAGACTTCGTCATCGTTTTCTTCGTGACAATATTCTCTTTTCTCAGTCTTACCAGCCATAACTGTTAACTCTTCTAAGGCTTGACAATGAATCTTTATACTTTCGTGCGCAGCCTTCAAAGCGTCTAACATAACCTCTTCGCTAACTTCTTTCATCTCGCCCTCAACCATCATAATATTGTCTTTGGTTGCAGCGACTATCAAATCAAGGTCAGCCTTTTCTTGATCAACATAATTAGGGTTGATAACAAATTGACCATCTATTCTTGCTACTCTACACTCTGATACAGGACCATCAAAAGGTATATCACTGCATGCCAAAGCCGATGCAGCAGCCAATGCAGCCAATGCGTCAGGTGGGTTATCTTTATCACCCGAGATTAGAGTTATCTGAACTTGTACTTCTGCGTGGTAGTTAGAAGGGAAAAGTGGTCTTAAGGCTCTATCTACCAAACGAGAGATTAGTATTTCGTATTCACTAGGACGAGACTCTCTTTTGAAAAATCCGCCAGGGAACTTACCTGCTGCTGCGTATTTCTCTTGATAATCAACACTCAAAGGCAAAAAATCAACATCTGCCCCAGCTTCTTTCTTTGCACATACGGTTGCCAACAACATCGTGTCGCCCATTCTTACTACAGCAGAACCGTCTGCTTGTTTGGCTAATTTGCCTGTTTCAATTTCGATCTGTCTTCCGTCTAATAGTGTGAAGACTTTTTTTATTCCATCCATCTGTTATTATTTAATTGCATCTTATCCCCAAAGAGTCCAAACAGGATACATATAATTAATTACATCTGACTCTTTACATCTGTATTCTCAACAAAAACACAAAAGAAGGCAATCCAAAAACTATTGGATGCCTTCATACTCTTAATTTCTTTTTTCTTGTTGGTAAACCAATGTTCAATTTGATTATTTTCTTAGACCCAATTCTTTTATCACTGCACGATAACGATTGATGTCTTTTTCTTTCAAATAGTCTAACATACGTCTTCTTTTGCCCACAAGACGAACCAATGCACGTTTGGTAAAGTTATCGTTCTTGTGTTGCTTAGAATATTCAGTTAAGTGCTGAATGCGAAACGTAAACAATGCTATTTGACCCTCTGCTGATCCGGTATCTTGCTCGTTCTTACCGAACTTACCGAAAATCTCTTTCTTTTTCTCGCTTGTTAAATACATTTTGTTTAATTTTTCTTTAGTTATATTTCTTTTTTACTTAATTAGCGTTTGCAAAATTATTACTTTTTTTTGAATTGACAAAGAAAAAAATACATTTCCTTACTTTTTTAGTCCTCATTTCTTAATACTTCGGTTACTTTTATATCAAGTATAAGAAGACTTCCCACAGGTATTATAGGCGAATCTTGTAAGCCATAACCAAGATTAGGATGTATCCAAACTTTGTAGTGAGAACCTGCGTTCATTAACTGAACAACCTCCGTAAAACCTGCAATATCATTATCCACTCCTTGCAAATTAGGTGTCGTACGTGATCCATCGAAATCAGATTCTATCTTTCTTACCTTATTATTAGTATCCAAGATACTCAACTCGGCAAAAAATCTTATCCTATCCCCATGATTTGCTCTCGGTTTCTCACCTTTTCCTTGTTTTATAACCTCGTATTGCAGTCCGCTCTTAGTTGTTATTACGCCTTTCTTGCTTTTGTTCTCTTTTAGAAACTTTTCTGCTCTTTTGATATTACTTTGTGCTTTTTTCCAAACGTCTGCCTGCAATTTCTCTTGCTTTTCTATGGAATACTTATCCAAAACATTCATACATTCTTCCTCTGTCATGATTGGTTTCTTTTCTCCCATATATCCACGTTCGAAAGCAGCGTTGTAGATTTGTACATTCAAATCGCTATCTACAACCTCCTTAGTGTGTTTTCCGCTCAAATAACCATAAGCGTATGATACAGAGTCGTTCAAATCTTTTAAGTCCAAACTACTTATGCTGCTACCGGATTTGGAACAACTCATCATTAAAGTTAGACTAACTCCCACGCAAGCGATAAATAAATATATAGTTTTCATCTATCTTATTATATTCAAAAAACTTGGCAAAATTAGTAAATATTTTTGTAATAGGAATATATTATCTAATAAAAAAGAATTTTTATCAGATATCGTTTAAATAATATCTGATAAAAATTCAATATTATTTGATAATAATCTCTTTGTTTTTCATCATTAAAAAACCAAGAAACTCCTTATCTAAATATCTTGTTATTTAATCAAAATTACTAAGAACTTACTCTTTGCCCAGAAAGCAGAAGCATCTGTAATATCCAAAGCCGTTGCCTTGTCTTTTCCGCCCTCTAAGGTGTAAGAAGTAGAAGGGTGAGAGGTTAGGATCTCTGTCTTGTGACCAGGTAAGGTAATGTGTTTGATTCTTCTTGCGTCTATCTTAGTGTAATCGCTCAAATCAGAATCACTCATCAATTTAGTCTTCTTACCTATGCCCAAGAAACCGCCGTTAGAAGATATAACACCTTTTTCTTTCAATTGCTTTTTGGTACCTATTATATAATATACGGTATTTCTTTCGTCCTCTACCTTCATTATATGCTCGTCTTTCTCACGATTTTGTGTAGTTAGTTCCTCTAAGTTACGGTTAAGCGTAGAGATTGTTATGTTTTTCTTTTGTAATTCTGTTGTCATCAACTGCAATTCCTCTTCTTGCTCTGCTATTCTTTGTTGCAATTTCTCAATAAAGGCTGTAAGTTGTTGATTGTTCGACTGAGATTTCTTTAATTGTGCATTCAAACTACTAATCTTTTGTTTGTTCTGTGCCAATATCTCGTTGATATCCTGAATTTGAGAAGAGATCTTATTTCTTCTGTCTTGATTAATCTCTCCACTTGTGTTCTTAATAGTTTTGACGTCTGCATATTTAGATGTTACTACGTCCAAATCACTTTCAATAGCGTTCAATTGTTCGAATAGACTTTCCATCTCAGCATTCTTAGCGTCCAAAGCAGCTTGTATTGAGTCCTGAACTGCTTTTTGATTTACTAGTTTTTCTTCGGCTGCTTTCTTTCCGCAACCATACACGCAGACCAATGATATAAGCCCTAGTGCTAACAAAATTCTTCTCATCTTGTAATCTTTTTGTTTGTTATTATTCAACATTAATCTAAAATTTCTTGCAAAAGTACAATAATTTTTTGATACGTTCCCAAATTTATTGTATCTTTGCACTCAAATTGTAAAACGATATTTTGTTTTATTTATTTTGTTTTGGTATAAATTATTTGGGGTGCTGATAGAAAATAGGCTGAGATTATACCCTTTGACCGTTTCGGTAATGCGAATTTGGGAATTAGTTTAGGGCAGAGTTTTAATCTTTTAGTATTTCACTTCATTTAATTTCTTTAACCGCAAAATTGTATTAGTTATGAATAAGACAACAAACGTATTGACTATCGCAGGAAGCGATTCTGTCGGTGGAGCCGGCATACAAACGGACATAAGGACAATCTTTTCCACACGTTGCTACGCCAGTAGTTGCATAACTGCCGTAACGGCTCAAAACTCTTTGGGCGTAAGAAGCATAATGGCTGTAGATGAGGTAACTTTACGCAATCAAATCAACGCCGTCTTAGAGGATATAACCATTAACGCCATAAAAATCGGCATGATCTACACCAAACAAAACGTAGTGGCTATCAAAGACGCCCTAAAAGCCAACAATTATAACGGCTTTATCGTCCTTGACCCTGTTTTAGTCGCAACAAGTGGCGATAGTTTGGCACAAATGGACTTCCTCTCCACATTAGAAAAGGAGTTGTTCCCTCTTTGCGATGTCCTAACGCCGAATATTCCCGAAGCGGAGATAATTTGCAAACGTAAGATAACGACCATAGAGGATATTATCGAGTGCGGTAAACAAATCATCAAGTCTTTTGGCGTAAAGAACGTACTTATCAAAGGTGGTCACGCCGACAAAGACGAAATGACCGATATCCTAATAAGAAACGATTCCATTGTTGAGGCTTTCTCTACTCCAAAAATCAACACCAAGAACACTCACGGCACTGGTTGCACGCTCTCTTCTGCCATAGCCTCGTTTCTTGCCAAAGGCTACTCTCTTACCGAGAGCATTCGTTGGGCAAAAGAGTTTGTTTATCAAGCCTTGCAACACTCCAAAGACTATGCTTTGGGCAAAGGACCTTCGGCTTGCTTAATCGAACAGCCATATATAATAATGTATGATAGCGAAGAAAAGAATAATGTAAAAGTATATCAAATCTAAGTCTTAGAAATGAAAGTCATAGTAAACAAAAAAGACAAAATCGTCCCCGTTAATTGCTCCTTAGAGATGCTAATGAGTATCCTAAGCCTAAAAGCAACCGACCCTATCGCAATAGCAATCGGAGACGAAGTAATCGAAACCAAAGATTATCCCTTGGTTACCTTAAAAGAGGGTGATAGAATAACAATAATTAGAGCCACATGCGGAGGTTGATAGGTATAACACCAGAAGAAAATGTCTTTTGCGAACAAAGACGTCTTGCTAACTTTATTCTTAGTGGGCAGGTAACTTATTTGCATATCCGTAAACCACATTTTACAGAGAGGCAAATGAGAGACTACCTCTCTTATTTCAAAGACGATAACGTTAAAAAGAACTTGTCTTTGAACGATTATCAACATTTGGCTATCGGATACGGAATCGGCGGTATTCATCTTAACAAAAGATGCCATAAAGAAGACTACTTCACCGACCAATACGAAAAGAAATACCCACAATTGCGTTATTCCATCTCTTGCCACTCAATCCAAGAGGCAGATTTTTGGAAAGACAAAGTGGATTACTGTTTCCTTTCCCCGATATTCGATTCTATTAGCAAGCCAGGACACAATTCCGCCTTCACATTGCCCGAATTGCAAAAGGCTTTCCTAACACATCACCTAAATGATAAGGTCTGTGCCTTAGGAGGCGTTACCTACAATAATATAAGTGAGTTAGAAAACGCCGGCTTTACTTCCTTTGCCCTTCTTTCTTCGCTTTGGCAGATGGGCAAAACGATGTTTATCACCCACAAAAATGATAAATACAACTACCTAAGCGGTGCTATCGAAGCCCTTAAAGGCGGTATCCGTTTTGTTCAACTGCGAATGAAAGGTGCTTCTGACGCAGAGGTTCTACAAACTGCCAAAACGCTTAGAGAGTATTGCGACAAATACGCTGCCCTTCTAACTATTGACGATAGAATAGACCTTTTGCAGACTGATCTTTTCGATGGAGTTCATTTGGGTAAGAACGATATGCCAATCTCGCAAGCCAAACAAATAACCTTAGACAAATATCTCTTAGGTGCAACGTGCAACACCGTTCAAGACGTCCAAAACGCAATCGATAGCGGAGCGGATTATTTGGGTATCGGCCCTTATCGCTTTACTACTACCAAAACTAACCTATCGACTATTCTCGGCAAAGAGGGTTACGCCAAAATCGTAGCCTATATGCGGGACCATAACCTCCATACCCCAATCTACGCAATCGGCGGAATAGAACAAGAAGACATTGCTTCGCTTATGCAAACGGGTATCTATGGAATTGCCCTTTCGGGAGTAATCCTCCGTAGCCAAGAAGCACAGAAAACAACAAACGAAATAGTTAATTTAATAAACACAATACAAAAATGAACGATAATTTAATAATAGCAGAAAAAGAATTCAAATCACGTTTGATAATCGGAACTGGCAAATTCCCTTCAAACGAAATCATGCGTAAATCCATTATTGCCTCCAAAGCCGAGATCGTTACAACGGCTCTAAAACGTTTGAACACCGAAAACTCTGCAAGCGACGACATCTTGCCATACTTCCCTAAGGATTGTATGCTTTTGCCGAACACCTCAGGCGTAAGAAACGCTAAGGAAGCCGTATTTGCAGCCAAGATGAGCCGTCAGGCTTTGAAAACAGACTGGATTAAGTTGGAGATTCACCCCGATGCCAAGTATTTGTTGCCAGATGTTAGCGAGACCCTAAGGGCAACCGAAGAGTTAGTCAAAGAGGGCTTTAAGGTTATGCCTTACATTCAAGCCGACCCTGTTGTTTGCAAACAATTAGAAGAGGCAGGTGCTGTATGCGTTATGCCGTTGGCTTCACCGATAGGTTCGAACAAGGGAATAAGGAACGAAGATATGTTGCGTATCATAATCGAGAACACCAAACTGCCCGTAATCGTTGATGCAGGTATCGGTTGTCCTTCCGATGCTGCCAAAGCAATGGAGTTAGGTGCCGATGCTTGTATGATCAACACCGCTATCGCAATCGCAGACGACCCAATCGCTATGGCAGAAGCCTTTGCTATGGCAATTGATGCCGGACGTAAAGCCTACAAAGCCGGTTTAGGACCACAGAGTGATATAGCCATTGCGTCATCTCCTTTAACCGCCTTTTTGGACGAAGAGCAACAGGCAGTTGATAGAATGTAAACGAAAGGATATTGCCTTAGATTTTTGATAATAATGTTTAATATCAGTGCAAATATTATCTCTAATATGGCGGTAGTTGGTAACTTTAACGTGCCGAGACCTACCCATAGCGAAAAAGCCTTCATCTTGCCGTTGCCACTACGGCACCTCAGCGTTGCCACTACGGACCTTCCCGTTGCCACCCTTCATCTTCTCATCAAAAAAATGGGATTTTTTCATCAAAAAAATGGGATTTTTTTAGTAAAAAAATGGGATTTTTTTGACAAAAAAATGGGATTTTTTTATCGACAAGGTGGGGAGTGGCAACGGCGAGATGGGGAGTGGCAGCCGTGAAGTGCCGTAGTGGCAACGAGAAGATGAAGGCTTTTTTCACGGACATCAAGGCTTATAACCGAAAGACGAAGGAAAAAAAAGTAGATTATTAAGGGAATAAGCAGAAAAGATAGAGGTAAAAAGTAAGATTATCAAGAAGATAGACAAGAAAAGAGAAAGAAGAAAAGAAACAGTAAAGAAAAAATAGTATTAATTTTTAAAAACAATTAAAATCATGTCGATCAGATACAGATTAACAGTTAGAGAGTATGAAGAAGATGGAAAGATAGTAAAGATATACTTTCCAAAGATTATTGCCGATAACGATTTTTCAATCGAACAAATGGGCGAACTAATAGAAAGCCGTTCAACACTTTCAACACCTGACTTTGTTATGGCGTTAGGTGAGTTGTACGAAATGTTAGTGGAGATATTACTGCTCGGAGGAACGGTAGATTTGGGGGCTTTGGGGCGTTTCAAATTGGGACTTGTTACTCAGGCGTGCAAAAACCCTGAGGACGTAGATTTGAAATCCATTAAAGACGTACGAATCAATTACAAACCAAGCCGCAAACTAATCAGAGAGATTAAGGACGGTATGAAACTGGTTCGTGATAGGAGTGTCGATGAGCATGGATATGCCGTCTTGTACTCTCATTCCAAAAAGGAAGTTAGGCAGGCTAAGAACAAACAAGCCGAAACTAATCAAGCAGAAAACACGGAAAGTCAAGCCGAAACGGAGAAAGATTAAGTAAAAAAACTAAATAGAAAAAAGAAAATAAACAGGTAAAAAAGAGAATAAACAGTAATGGAAAACTGCAATTCAAGCGACAAAATAAGAAAGATTTACGTTCAGGGTGAGAAATTTCCCATCAAGGTGGGTATGAAACAAGTCCTTTTGACAGACACCGTTGTCGAGGGCAAACATATCCCAAACGATCCTGTAAATATCTATGACACAGGCGGAGTATTCACAGAAAAGGACTACAAACACGATGTCCGTAAGGGAATACCTCGACTAAGAGAGGCATGGCATAAGGACGATAAGAACTTTGTTCAACAAGATAAGTTCCTATCCGTTTATACCAACGAACAGATGGCAGACGAGGAATTGAAAGAGGTTACTTTTCCGATTACGTACTTGCCTAAGAAAGCCAAAAAAGGCGAGGCTTTTACGCAGATGGCACTTGCTAAGAAAGGTATCATAACGCCTGAGATGGAGTATGTAGCCATAAGGGAGAATCTTGGACACAAGGTCGTAACGGATTCTAAGACAAAGACCGATTATACCATTACGCCAGAGTTTGTTAGGCAAGAGGTGGCTGCAGGTAGAGCCGTTATACCTTGCAATCCTAATCATCCAGAGGCAGAGCCGATGATTATCGGTAGCAAGTTCTTTGTTAAGATTAATACGAATATTGGCAATTCAGCCCTTGGGTCGTCAATCGAGGAGGAGGTTGAGAAGAGTATCTATTCGGCAAGACTTGGTGGGGATACGCTTATGGACCTTTCGACAGGAAAGCATATTCATCAAACAAGGGAGTGGATTATTCGTAACTGTCCTGTGCCTATGGGAACGGTGCCGATGTATCAAGCCTTAGAAAAGGTAAAAGGTGAGGCAGAGAAACTTACATGGGAGATGTATCGTGATACCCTAATAGAGCAGTGTGAGCAAGGTGTGGATTATTTCACCATTCATGCAGGTTTGAAAAGGGAGTTCTTGCCATACGTTGCCGAACGCTTAACGGGTTGTGTTTCTCGTGGCGGAAGTATTATGGCTAAATGGATGAACGATCATAATCAAGAGAATTTCCTTTATGATCATTGGGATGATATTTGCGATATTTTGGCTCAATACGATGTGGCTGTCTCTATCGGCGATGGTCTAAGGCCAGGTAGTATTCACGATGCTAATGACAAGGCTCAATTAGGCGAGTTGAAGGTTATGGGCGAGTTGTGCAAACGTGCTTGGGCAAAGGACGTGCAGGTTCTAATCGAGGGTCCAGGACATGTTCCGATGGATAAGATAAAAGAGAATATGGACTTGGAGAAAGATTGGTGCAGTGAGGCTCCGTTCTACACTTTGGGACCTTTGACAACGGATATAGCACCGGCGTATGATCATATAACATCGGCTATTGGGGCTGCGATAATTGGGTCGTACGGCACGGCGATGCTTTGTTATGTAACGCCGAAAGAGCATTTGGGTTTGCCGAATAAAGACGATGTTAGAGAAGGTATCGTAACCTATAAGATAGCAGCACATGTGGCAGACTTGGCTAAGCATCATCCTATGGCAAATGAGAGAGATAACGCTTTGAGTAAGGCGAGATTTGAGTTCCGTTGGATAGATCAATTCAACCTTGCCTTAGATCCCGAAAAGGCTATGGAGTACTATGGAGTAGAGAAGATTAAGAACACTCCTTATTGTACGATGTGCGGACCGAATTTCTGTGCTATGCGAATAAGTAGAGAAGTGTCTAAGAAAGGGCAGATAACAGAATAGTAGAAACAGACAAAGAGAGTAGTAAAATAAGGCGTTTTAGAAGTAAAAGAAGAAAATAAATAAGAAAATATTTTGCTAGTACGAATAAAAAACGTAATTTTGCACTCTCAAATCAAAACAATAAATTAAATAAATAGTAAAACAAAATGGCAGTAAAAATCAGATTACAGAGACATGGTAAAAAGAATCAACCTTTTTATCACATTGTAATAGCAGATGCTCGTGCAGCACGCGATGGAAAATTTATTGAGAAGATTGGTACTTACAATCCTTTGACATCTCCTGCAACGGTTAAGATAGATGTAGACAAAGCTTGTCAATGGCTTCAAAACGGAGCACAACCTACTGATACCGTTCGTTCTTTACTTCGTTACACAGGCGTTTTATATAAGAAACACTTACAAGGTGGAGTACAGAAAGGTGCTTTCTCTCAGGATGTAGCAGACAAACGTTTCAATGATTTTATGGAAGAGAGACAAAAGAAGATTGCTGCACAAGTTACTAAGAATGCTAACGATAAGAATGCTAAACGTAAAGAAGCATTGAAGAACGAAGAAGCAGTTAATAACAAAAGAGCAGAGGCTATAGCAAAGAAAAGAGCAGAGGCAGAGGCTAAACAAGCAGAGGCTAAAGCAGAAGAAGCAAAAGCAGAAGAAACTCCTGCTGCAGAGCCAGAAGCAACTGCAGAAGAAAATACACAAGCATAACAACAAACAACAAAAAGATTGTTTTGATATGTTTAATAAAGACTTGCAAGGACAATATGTATTGCAAGTCTTTTTATGTTAATAAGCAAGATGAAAAAAGAAGATTGTTATTATTTGGGTCGTATAGTTAAGCCATTCTCGTATAAAGGGGAGTTGGTGTTGTTTTTTGATGTGGATAACATATATGAATACGAAGGCTTAGAGTATGTGTATATTGAGATTAATAATCGGTTGGTAAAGTACAATATTGAGACTTTTCGTTTGCATGGTAATAAGGTAGTGGTAACTTTTGAGGACTTGTCGCCAGAAGAGGCAAATGTGTTGGTCGGTAAGGAATTGTATTTGCCATTAAGTTTCTTGCCCGAGTTAGAGGGTAATCAATTCTATTTTCATGAGGTAATTGGTTTCGAAGTCGTAGACAAAGAAAAAGGAAATATTGGTAAAATAAAAGAATTTATTGATACTAATCAAACTATAATGATTATTGAGAACGGAGAAAAAGAGATTCTTATACCCGTTGTCGATGAGGTTATAGATAGATTAGACAGAGATGCAAAGACTATGTATATAACGGCTCCCGATGGTTTGATAGATATTTATCTATAAGGCAAAAGAGTTAAAAAAATAGTTCAAGAACTTGTTTATACAAAAAAAAATCGTATCTTTGCACGTCGTTTTAGAAGAAAAACAAATTTAAATATATACAACGTAATGAAAAAAAGAAGTTTCTTAGTAGTTGGTTTGTGCTTATTGGTTAGCACAATCGGTTTCTCTCAGAGCAAAGTAGATTTGAATCAAGAGATGAAACTAGAAGGTACAATCCGTTATGGTAAATTAGAGAACGGAATGACGTACTACGTTAAATCAAATAAAAAACCAGAAAAACGTGCTGAATTTTATCTTGCAGTTAATGCAGGTTCTGTTTTAGAGACAGAGGATCAAAGAGGTTTGGCACACTTTACAGAACACATGGGTTTCAATGGTACATTACAGTTTCCAGGTAATGAACTTATTGACGCTTTACAAAAAGAAGGTATAACATTTGGTAGAGACAACAATGCTTATACTGCTTTCGATCAAACTGTTTACAATCTAACCTTACCTACTGATAATCCTGATCTATTCAACTTAGGTTTGAAAGTATTAGGCGGTTGGGCTAGTGGTATGCTTATGTCAGATTCTCAAATCGACGACGAACGTGGTGTTATTATAGAAGAATGGCGTGGTAGATTAGGTGCCGATGAGAGATTGCGTCAACAGACTTGGCCAGTAATATTAAAAGGTAGTATGTACGCAGATAGATTGCCTATCGGTACAGTTGAGAATTTGAAGACTTTCAAATATTCTTCTATTCGTAACTTCTATAAGACTTGGTATCGTCCAGATAACGAGGCTGTAATAGTAGTAGGTGATTTCGATGCTGACGAAATGGTACAAAAGATTAAGGATTATTTCTCAATGATACCTAACCCTTCTACTCCACTTAATAGACCTGAGTTTAGTATTCCTGATAACACAGAGCCACTTGTAGCAGTTGCTACCGACAAAGAGGCTTCTTCTTCTACAGCAGTAATATTGTACAAAAAACCTGTTAAGAAAATGAAGACTGTTGGTGATTTCCGTGAGCAAGAGTTGATGGTTAATTTGTACGAAACTATGCTTTCTAACCGTTTCAACGAGATGTCTCAAAAGAAAGGTTGTCCTTTTGTAGGAGCACAAAGCGGTTATTCTAATACTTTCGTTTCTCGTAACATCGGTGGTTATATAGAGGCAGTTTCTGCTAAAGACGGCAAGATGCTTGACGCTATAAAAGCAGTAGTTGAGGAAAATCAAAGAGTATTACAACACGGCTTTTTGGCCTCTGAGTTAGAAAGAGCAAAAGAAACTCTATTGGAGCAATATGAGAAAGCATCTAAAGAGGCTAATAAAGTAAATTCTTCTATATATGCAACACAATTCGTAGATAACTTCTTAGATCAAACTCCTGTTGTAGGTGCTCGTCAAGAGTATCGTTGGGCAAAAGCACTTATCGAAGGTATTACTTTGGACGAAGTTAATGCTTTGGCTAAACAATGGATAACTAAGGACAATATCATTGCTTACGTTACAATGCCAGAAAGAAAAGGTTTGAAAGTTCCTACTGTAGATCAAGTAAAATCTGTTATCCTAAACGCTGATAAATTAAAGACTAAACCTTACGTTGATACTTATAAAGAAGTTCCTTTCTTTAACCAAACAGTTAAAGCAGGTAAAGTAACTAAAGAAACTAAGAACGAAGAATTTGGTTACACAGAATGGACTTTGTCTAATGGTGCAAAGGTAATTATGAAACCTTCTACTTTGAAAGATGATGAAATCTTAATGAAATCTTGGTCTAAGGGTGGTTCTTCATTATATTCTGACGATATATTATACAACGTACAAAACGCTGCAAACATTATAGACGGTTCTGGTATTGGTGAGATGGATCACAATCAATTGAGCAAATTCCAACAAAAACATACTTTCGGTACTACTCCTTATATTAGCGGTTTAGAAGAAGGTATCAATGGTCAATGTGCACCAAAAGATTTGGAATACTTACTTCAATATGTATATATGTACTTCACTGCTCCTAGAAAAGATCAAGAAGTTTTGGACGTTGCAGTTGAGAACATTCGTTCACAATTAAAACAAATCCAAAATAACCCACAAGTTGCATTCTCAGTACAATTGCAAAAGAGTCTATATCCTAACGACAAACGTAATATCTCTATCCCATCAGAAAAAAATATTAAGAGTTTGAACTTAGATAAGATGTACAAGATCTTTAAAGAAAGATTCAATTCTGCTTCTGATTTCACATTCTCCTTCGTAGGTAATTTCGATCTTAATGAAGTTAAACCTTTGATTGAAAAATATATCGGTGGTTTGCCTACAGATGGTAAGACAGAGAATTGGAAAGATGTTTCTCCTAAGTTTGCTACTGGCGTTGTTGATGACAAAGTTTACAAAGGAACAGAGGATCAAGCAACAATGGTTATAGTTTTGAACAAAGAGTTTGCTGATAGCGAGAAAGAAGAGAAAGTAATTGATATCATAGGTGAGGTTCTTCAAATTAGAGCAACACAAAAGATCCGTGAGGAGTTAGGTGCTACTTATTCTCCTTATTTAGGTGCAGATTATAGTTTGCTTCCAAAATCAGAGTTCACAGTTACTGCTTATTATAGTTGTTCTCCTGATAATACTAAGAAAGTTGAAGACGCTACATGGGAGATTCTTGACGAGATGATTAACGAAGACGTTAGCGATGTTAACTTAGCAAAGGCTAAAGAGCAGTTAATCAAACGTAGAGAGGCTTCTTATACTTCTTCTAATAGTTTCTGGGCAGGTGTTATCAAGTCTTCGTACACATACAATCGTCCTATTAAGAGTATGGACGCATACAAAGAACTTGTTAACTCTATTACAGCAGACGACGTTAAAGCAGCCGCAGCAAAATACTTACAACATAAAGAATATGTTAAGGTTACTTTGTTGCCAGAGTCTTTAAAGAAATAACAACTAACACATAATAACCTTATAAGGCGGTATCTTTTCAAACAGATGCCGTCTTATTTTTTGTTGCTTTTTTTGTAAGATGTTAGGGATTTATTTTGGAAATGTGGCTTTTTGTTTTTATAAGTTATTGAGGGATAAGGAGAGAAAAAAACGACGAAAGATTTTCTTAAATGGTCGAAAGATTTTGATGAATGGTCGA
>CAVAII010000012.1:0-6210 GCA_963588535.1 Erysipelotrichaceae bacterium
TTTGTTGTTATCTACAAACATTTTTGCACAAAAAGACGTAACGAAGTTTTTGGGTATCCCTGTCGACGGCACCAAATCCGAAATGCGACAAAAGTTAATCAAAAAGGGGTTCAAGTACGATGCCAAGAAGGAATACCTTACAGGTGAGTTCAATGGCAGAAAGGTGCATATTTTCATCGTTACTAATAACAATAAGGTTTATCGTATAATGGTAGCCGATGCCGACCGTGTTAATGAGGCACAAATAAAAATACGTTACAACAACCTTGTGAATCAATTTCTAAATAACGACAAATATCTACCAGTATCAATAGATACCATAGATGATATGGATATCTCATACGAAATGATTGTTTCTAAAACGCAAATATCTGCATCATTTGCACAATTGTCAGGAGATTTTGCAAAAATATACAAAATCTCGCAAGACATGCAACAAAATAGCAACGCAACTATTGATTCTACGGAACTAGAACAACTTGTGATAAATTTATTTAAGAAACATGGATACACGGCAGAACAAGTATCCAATTTATCCAAAGAAGAACTAAACTCATTATCGGAAGAAGTATCAAAGAAAGAGGTTCTAACTTCCATAGTTTACAACTCAGTATGGTTTACCATAAATGAATTTTATGGTGAATATTACATATCTACGTTCTACGACAACAACTACAACAAAGCCAACGGAGAAGATTTATAAACCAATAAAATAATCAATAATTATCTGCATATAGGAATATATCTATAATATTTCCGTCCGAGTAATTAGTACAGACGGAAATATTATCACATACTATTTAAATAAAGTCTGATAATATCCGAATATTATTTAATAATATTTTATTCTTTTCAGATAATATTTTACTCTTATTTGATAATATTCGAATATTATCACTAATTATTTGAATAAATAGTGTAAGAAGTTAGAATAAATAGTGTAGTTATGGAAGGAAGTGCGAAGGAAGGAATGCCAGAAGACAAGATTTTTTTGCTATAAGACATTAAAATTTTGCCACTCGCCTTTTTATTTCAAAAAAATCCCATTTTTCCACTGAAAAAATCCCATTTTTTACTCAAAAAAATCCCATTTTTTTACCAGAAAAATCCCATTTTTTTACTCAAAAAATCCCATTTTTTTGGTGATAATATCACAAGTGGCAAAAATTATATGCGAAGTGGGAAAAATATTCTTACAAGTGGGAAAAATAGAAAGAAGGATTGAGAGGAGATTTTTAGAAAAAGAGTAAAGAAAAAGGGAAATTAGAATGGAGATTTTTAGAAATAGGAATGATGGGATAAGAGGTTGAGAGGAGATTTTTAGAAATAGGAATGGTGAGATAAGAGGTTGAGAGGAGATTTTTAGAAATAGAGAAGGTGGGATAAGGGGGCGAAGGGAGATTTTTAGGAAATAGGAAAAGGAATGGAGAGTGAGGGAAAATATCATGAAAAGAGGAAAAAATATAAACAATAATTGAAATTCTATCTTTTTTTTGTATTTTTGCAAATCAATACAAAAGAACGGAGAATTTTTGCTTTATGACAACAGAAAGAATAAAATGTGCCATAATTGGCTCAGGTCCCGCAGGTTATACTGCTGCTATATACGCTTCACGTGCAGGTATCTCACCCGTTGTATTCGAGGGCGAAGCACCTGGCGGACAAATTACTATGACAGAACAAATAGATAATTTCCCTGGCTATCCCGAAGGAATAAGCGGTGCAGGCCTTATGGAAGATATTCGTAAGCAAGCAGAAAGATTTGGCGTGAATATCCGAAGCAAAGTAATCGTAAAGGTGGATTTTAATGATCGTCCTTTTAGTTTAGAGGACGAGGACGGCAATACATATTTAGCCGAAGCAGTTATTATATCTACCGGAGCAACAGCACGTTGGCTCGGCTTAGAGAGTGAAAGAAAATTCAGAGGTTTAGGCGTTAGTACTTGTGCTACTTGCGATGGATTTTTCTATCGTAACAAGGACGTTGCAGTAGTAGGTGGCGGAGATACGGCTTGTGCAGAGGCTTTGTACTTATCTACTTTATGCAGAAAGGTTTATATGATTGTCCGCAGAGATCAACTACGTGCTACCTCAATAGTTAGAGAAAACGTAAAAAGCAAAGAAAATATCGAAATCCTTTGGCAAGAAAAACCAATAGAGATACTCGGCGACCAAGCAGGAGTAACAGGCGTTAGGATAGAATCAACTAAGGACGGAAAAACACAAGATATCAATATCTTAGGTATATTCGTTGCTATCGGTAATGAACCAAAAACGGAGATTTTCAAAGGACAGATTGATTTGGATAGCAATGGTTATATCATAACTCAACCTCACACTTCTTATACTTCGAAAGAAGGCGTCTTTGCATGTGGAGACGTTCAGGACAATAGATATCGTCAGGCAATAGTTGCAGCAGGCTCGGGAGCAATGGCTGCTATTGATTGTGAAAGATGGTTGATGGAAAATCCGTTGACTAAATAAAAGAATTTGAATGTTAGGCAAGATAAAAATTTATTTTGTTTCCATATTGTTGTTGTGCGGTATCAATGAGGTAGTTGCCCAAGATACCGCACTATATTACCATAATTCGAAAATGGATTATGCAATAGAGCCCATTTTTGATACTTCTTTCGATATTTTTTCGCATCATTATTACAACAAATTGCGTATCCCTTCAGATAATTTCTACCTAAAACTTAATAATGAGGGATCCCCTACCGAGAATATCATATTCCACAATCAAGATATCTATTCGTACGCAAGGCAAACGAATATTTATGAACCGTATATCTATAATCCTCAGAACGTTAAGTACTATCAGAATCGTAAGGCGAGGACGCTTTTTTCTTATTCTAATGCCCTGAATGGTAATCAATTCTTTACTATTAATTTTGCGAAAAATCTCTACAAAGGATTGAATCTCCAAACCGAGTATTTCGTTAATTATGCCGAGGGAGACTTCTCTAATTCGCAGGTAATGAATCAATTCTTTAATTTCACCCTAAACTATGTTTCTCCTTCGGGAAGATACTATAACAACCTTGCATTTATTCACAATCGTGCTTATACTCAGGACAATGGAGGCATATCCAACGACAGCGTTTTTATTAATCAAGAATATTCTAAGCCTAACTCCTACCCTGTCTCTTTATCTCAGGGTTGGAACAAGTGGAAAACGTCTGAATATATTTTCTCTCAGGCATATAGAATCGAAAACAACAAAGACAACAGCAATAAAATCCTTAACAAAGGTGCTTTGAAACACAATTTTTCGTTTGGTCGTTACGCCCGTCTGTACGATGATGAGAACAAGGCGATAAAAGATTCTCTTGGGACTAATATCCTAAGAAATAGTTTGTTTTGGACAAATAGATTCAATAGTTATTATTCTAATTTATTCATACCTATCACAATTGGAGTGAATTATGATTTGTTGAATTTCAATGATTCTTTGCAGAGTGAGACATATCATTTGGTTAGTGGCGAAATAAAAACAGGCGTTCTCTACAAACAATTCTTTTTGGATATACATGCGTCTTGGTTCTTAACAGATGAGAGTTATAAGAATGATTATCAAATAACTATAATGCCAAAATATTACTTTGGAGAGAGTAAAAATGAAGGCAAAAACAGAGGAAAGAATTTTGTTTTCGCAGAATTGTTTTTGCAGAAGCGACAACCGAATTATATTTTTAAGCATTATCTAACCGAGAACATTTATTGGGATAATGAGGTAAGCAAAACCTCAACTAATCAACTGGCTTTGGGACTTAACTTTAATAATCACTTAGTCGTATCGGCAAATTATTTCGATATTAAGAATTTATATTTTCTTTCCTCCTCAACCGAGGTACATAAAGGCAATACAAATATATTTCGTTTGCAGATACAGAATGATCTTTCGTTTGGAAAATGGCGTGTGAAAGGTAGTTGGAATTTGCAAAAGGCAGAAAACGAAGATGTTTTGCATTTACCATTAGTTGCTATTACGCAAGGGGTGGCTTATTCATTTACTTGGATGAAAGGAAAACTGAAATCACAGGTAGGAATTGACGCAAATTATTTTTCTTCCTATAACGCAGACGTTTATAATACCTTATTGGGTGCGTTTTGCTATCAAACATCACAAGAAATAGGCGGTTACGTCTTTGCAGATGCGTATTTGAACATAAATATTGACAGATTCTGTTTGTTTGTTATGTTACAGCACCCGTATGCAGGGCTAATAAATCACAAATATTTCTCTTCGCCATTATATCCTGCCGAAGGATTTACTTTTCGCTACGGTATAACTTGGAAATTGTTTGATTAAAAACACACTAATCTTTTATTTTTTTGCTTGATTATGAATATACAACAACTAAATACTAACAACGATTTACCCATTGTGCATTTGGAATTTTTTCCCTCTATTAAGGAGATAATTTTGTTTGAGAAACTACGGAATGTATCAATAGATATCTATGAGAACTTTCCAAAACAGACCTTCCGCAATCGTGCCGTTGTTATGTCTTCGCAAGGGCTGTTGAATATCATAGTACCTACCAAAAATAATGGTTTGAAAAAGACCCTAATGAAAGATATAGAGATTTCATATTCAGAAAGATGGAATGTGGAAGCGTGGCGTACTATTTTTTCTTGTTATGGCAAGAGTCCTTTCTTTATTTATTATGAGAACAAAGTACGAGAAATTCTTTTCAAACAATATAAATACCTAATAGATTTGAATTTAGAGACTTTCTTTTTCTTACAAAAGGCAATGAATCTGCAATCTTCTCTCAATATTACCTCTCATTATATCGATAGAATAGAAAATAATTATAGGGATATGTTATTACCTAAGAATAGAGTCGCAGATGGAGCGGATTTAATGCCTTATTATCAATGTTTTGAGACTAAATTCGAGTTCCAAACTAATCTTTCTTCTTTGGATTTGTTATTCAATCTTGGTAACGAGGCTAATGATTATATTAGAAATGCCATCCGATAGACATTCCTAAGCAAAGATTGTGAAAACTTCGGCGTTTGTCCTCTATTTTTATGGTAGAAAATTGAGTATCAGCAAAAAGACGCAGATAAGTATATTTCTCCATCCAAATATTAAAGTAAAAACCCCAAGAGAATTGGAAATTGACCTGACTTTGTATCGGAATATCGTCTTGTAATTGATCTTTATCCAAATGTTCTAAGCCAAAACCTAATCGACTACCCATCACCAAACGATTATATAAAGGCATAGCAAAAGTAGGTCCGACCTCAATGGACTTAATAAACATAGCAGAGTCCTCAGTCGTGCTAATATTTTGGTGTTCTGCCATATAACTATCAATTTTACCCCTAAGATTTATTCCGATATTAGGTGTAAAGAAATATGCACCCTCCATACCGACTCCAATGCCGTTATGAATAGTGTATTCTGTGTTATCGCTTAGTTTTTGATTAGAGGCAGAAAGAAGACAATTGTAAGAAAAGAAAAAATTAGCGTAAGAAGGCTTTTCTTGTGTGTAATCAACGTCTTGAAATCTAAAAGAAGGGTCGTTTTTTCTATTAAAAATAGCATCTGTTATGGCGTAAGAAAACTCAGTTGACAAGACACCCAAACTTGCTCCCATAAAAACATCATGTAACCAATGACGGTGATTAAGTATTCTCGAAAGACCTGTAACAGAAGACGCTGCATAGCCCAGAATAGTAATCCAAGGGTAAGTTTCTTTGTATTCCTTTGCCAAAATACTTGCTCCAATAAAAGCAGTTGCGGTATGGCCTGACGGAAATGAATTAAAACCTCCCCCATCTGGACGAAGTTCTGTAACATTCTCTTTTATCAACTTCGTAAAGCCTATACCCACTCCGTAGGATAGAGCCGAGGCGACAATCAATTCACCCCACGAACTCCTACTCTTAAAGCCTAACCCTTTAAGAATAAAGGTTACACCCGTAGGCACGAATTGTAGATAGGTATCATAATCGTATAAGAAATCGTCCAAATACCTTAGCCTTAGGTCTCTTATATTTACATCATATTTTTTATACGCTATGCTCTGAGTTATAAACACTATGCCTCCGTATGTAGAACGTATTATATGGCTATCAAGAAATTCGTTGCTCCTTTCGGAAAAAGTCTGACTATCCAAAGGAAACAAAGAATTATTATCAGTAAAGAATAAATTATTATCAGTAATCAGTAAATTATTATCAGTAAAGAAT
>CAVAII010000013.1:0-10486 GCA_963588535.1 Erysipelotrichaceae bacterium
GTGAAACATTGCTTATAATTTTGCGATAGGGAAAATAGAACGTTTTTAAAAATATAAAATTAAAATAGTATCTCATTTCGTAAAAATAAAATCAGTAATTATCAAAATAAAATCAGTAATTATTCAAATAAAATCAGTAATTATTTGAATAAAATCAGTAATTATTTTGACGATTTTTGCACTTATCTTAACCATTGCATAATCAAATTGTTAAAGAGGTGAAAGATTTGTCCATTTTTACTCAAAATATACCTCCAAAATTTGACCGTATAGGAAAAATAGAACATTTTGGGAGCGTGAAACATTGTAAGATTTTAGCGTTTTTATAATACATTAGAGTAAGAAATCATCTATTCATCCTAAAAATTAGTATTCTAAAAATATATGTATTCCAAATTTTTTATTTATGCCACTACTTTTAGCGGACAATAATAATTTAGAGTACAATTAAGGGAGGGTTGTGTTTTGATTTTGTTCTTTATCGGCTATCTATGATTTTCGGCCAAGCAGATAAAATTACTTGTGATCGCTATTTCGCTATCAGGGGATTGTCTACCTTTGTTGGTAACGATAGTAGGCGTTTTCGAGAGCCTTATAGAACATTTCGCCAACGTATGATGCCCCCAAAGAGTTGAAATGTATGAAATCCTTGTTGGCTAAAGGCTTATCCCTGAGTACCCAAGCAGGCATAGAGTTCTCTCCACCCATAGCAGTGAACAAATCCCAAAAAGCAACGCCACAACTATCGGCAACCGCCTTTTGAACAGCCAAAATCTTCTTTACATTCGGGTTAGTTTCGTAGCCATTATCTTTCTTTATGCTCCTATCCGATAGACCAATCATAATAATAGTAGCATCGGGGAAGGCGTTTTGGAGAAATTTTACTTGTTTGATTAATCCTTTTTTGTAATAAGCGTAAGAGGTCATAACCTTCTCTGCATCTTGCGGTACGGCATTAATACCAAATTGAAGAAGAAGTAACTTAACATTAAGTTTATCAGCAAATTGATGCAGAAATTGTGTATTGTTACGATTGAAACCCAAACCCGAAGACCCCCTTAAAGATACATTATCCACATACACACCTGTGCTATTAGCCAAATCCAAAGAATACAATTCAATAGGGGAGGTGGTATGTATGGTTAGTTGTTTTAGGGGCTTGTTGTGAGGTATTAGTATGGCATGTAGGGAGTTAGAATCGGCGAAAGTGTATGAGGTTAGCAAAGAATCACGACTATATATCTTAATATCCGCACCTGCCGTTCGAGAAGCACAGTAAAGTGTTAGGTTCGTGGATATTGGACGATAAAATTTAAGTATTATGTTAGCATCTTTCGAAGGTGTGAGGACAGTATTTTGTGCCAAACCAAAACGGTGAAAAGAATAATTCTTGTTATCTATTATAGAATAGAAATTAAGATCTTCCGAGTAAGAATATGTAACATTGTAGACATTACTATGGCTATGCAAAGGTATCTCTCCTTGACCCGAACCACCAAAAGTATTTTGCAAACGAGTACGAATATAAGATGTGATTCTGTCTCCTTCTATCTGTGAATCACCATAATGAATAATTCTAACGCTTTGATTATTAGTCTTTGCCTCAGATAAAGAAGCGAAAAATTTGTCTAAGTATGTAATATTGTTGTTAGGTAGTTCTATCTCAACAATACTATCGTTTAGTTGGCCAATTACTTTGGCTTTGGGGTGTTGAGTAGTGTCTATATTTTGATTTGCTATAATAGAGGTAATATCCGCATATTGAGGCTCTTCGGGTGAGAATATTTCTTTCAAAGAAGGAAAAGAAAGGTGTGTTTCACCTATTGTTATACCATCTTTAGGAAAGAAAAAAGACACAACGCCTAATAGAAAAAGTACAATAATAAGAGTTATGATAACTTTTGAAATTTTCATTTTCGTTTCTTATTTTTAATACGTCTTTTATGCGATAAAAACTTCTATTATAAGTAGGTAGATTATTTAATTCTAAGTTTTTGTCCAGGTTTTATCTTACGAGCAGTCTTTTGGTTAAGAGAATTTAAGCGAAGTATCTCGGATTCTTTAACATTATACTTTTTGGCTATTTTTGCTATCGTTTCCCCAGACTTAATTGTGTGAGTTACTTGATTTTTAGACTGTTTCTCAGTATTTTTTTTAGCCTTTTGAGTATCTTTCTTAGTTTGTTGAGTATCTTTTTTGGTCTGTTTAGTGTCTTTCTTAGTAGTTGAGATATTGTTGTTGGTTATATTAGTTTTTTGTTGTTCAACCTGATTGTTAGCATTATTAGAGGCAACGATATTGTCTTGTTCTTTTACGATACTTTCGTTAGATTCCTTATTAGCAGGGATATATTGTTTGTTTTCTACTGCAACCCTTTGCTCAACTTTTAGGATTGTGCCTTTACGCAAACGATTACGAGTAATTTTTTTATTCCAACCCCTTAGTTCTTTTACACTTACTCCATATCTGCGTGCAATTGAGGACCAAGTCTCTTTGTTACGAACCTTATGATTAATAGTTTTGGTTACATATATTGTTTGTCCGCCATTACTTGTTACAGTATCTATTGTACCATTATTAGCCAAAAGGGTAGAGTTGTATTTGTCCTTATCAACCGAAGCAATAGAGTCCTCCAATTCTATAAAGTTCTCTATCTCTTTTAATGGTAGACGCAAAGAATATTCACCTATCGTACCAGGGATATAATCCATCTTGTATTGTGGATTCATCTCTCGGAGTTGTTCAATAGGGATATTCATAACCTTAGTTATCTGATCAAAATAAATATCTTTCTTTACGATAACAGTATCGTGGATAAGATCCAAAGGTTTGGTCATCTCGGCAGGATAAATACCGTGTTTGTCGGCAAAGTTCATTACATACGTTGCGGCTATAAAGGCAGGGACATAACCTCTTGTCTCTCTTGGTAGATAAGAATAAATCTCCCAGAAATCATTCTTGCCCGAACGTTTGATTGCTTTGTTTACATTACCAGGGCCACAATTATAGGCAGCAAGTACTAACGACCAATCATGATATATAGAATACAAATCTTTTAGGTATTTGGCAGCGGCGATAGTAGATTTGACAACGTCTCGGCGGTCATCTACAACGCTATTAATTCTTAAATCGTAGGTTCTACCTGTTGCGTACATAAATTGCCATAGACCTGTGGCACCGGCTTTTGATACGGCTCTCGGATTAAAAGCAGACTCTATTACAACTAAGTACTTCAATTCGTTAGGTACTCCGTATGCGTCCAAAATATTTTCAAATATAGGGAAATAGTATTTACTTATACCGAGCATTACACTAACTCTGTCGCCCTTAGTATCTAAGTAATAGATGATATTATTTCTAACTGCGTTGTTATATACTAATTTAACAGGGGATATAATTTGTTTTAGTCTCTGTTTATAAGTCTCGTCCGAGGTTTGACGAGCACTTTGCGTAGAAGAAGTATTCGAGGTGGTATTATAATGTTTCTCATTCTGACGCATATAATAGGAATGAAGCAATTCATTATAATTCTGTTCAAAATTAGAAAACACTTCATTAGTATCTTTCTGTGCTAAACCAACATTAGCAATTAGCACACTTAATAGTAGTATTATTATATTTCTATAATGTATCATAATCAAAAATTTAAAATTTTTCGTCTTTATTTCTAATAAACCAAAACGAAAGTGTAAAATTACAACAATATTTTCAATTTATAATGTTTTGGGACTATAAATTTTTATTTCTATTGTTTTTTAGAATTAGTTTGGTTATCTAAATACCTAATTCTTCTGCTATTTGGTTAGCAATATTTATACCATCTAAACAAGAAGAAGTAATACCACCTGCATAACCAGCACCTTCACCGGCAGGGTAGAGGTTTTTGATTTGGATATGTTGCATATTAGCCTTATCTCTTATAATACGCACGGGCGAAGATGTTCTACTCTCCAATCCAATAATATTAGCCTGCGAGGTAATAAAGCCTTTCATTTTTTTATCAAACTCCTTAAAGCCTACTTTTAGGTTATCTACTACCGTCTTTGGTAGTCTTTCTTTCATATCTGCACTAACTAAGCCTGGGATATAAGAACTACTTGCAAGATTAGAAGATATTTTATTAGTCATAAAGTCAGTTAAACGTTGTGCAGGGCAAATACATCTATCGTAATACATCATTTGTTCCCATTTCTCTTGTGCTTTTAGCAACGACAAGGCACCATAACTACTAAATTCTTTGGCATCCTCTTGATTAACCGTAACTACAATAGCACTATTAGCGAATTTACCACTGTGCGAAGAGTTAGACATTCCATTAACTACCATTATTCCTGACTTATCTACAGTAGGTATAACCATACCACCAGGACACATACAGAAAGAAAATATTCCTCTCTCACCATTTTGACAACTTAGGGTATATCTTGCAGGAGGCAAAATAGAATAATCTGCAAGGCGATGATATTGTATACTATTTATCAACTCTTGTGGGTGTTCTACTCTAACGCCGACAGCAAAGGGTTTGGATTCTATTGACCAATTGTTATCATAGAATAGTTTGTAGATATTTTTAGCAGAATGTCCTGTGGCGAGGATTACTTTCTTTGCCATTATATCTTCTCCCGAGGCAGTGGTAACACCTATAACTTGTTCGTTTCTTACTATTAGATTAACAACTTTGGTATCGAACATTATTTCTCCACCACGATCAAGTATGGTTTGACGAATATTCTTAATAACTCTCGACAAAGCGTCCGTACCTATATGAGGATTGGATTTATATAGTATTTCCTCCGAAGCACCAAAATAAACAAAAAATTGTAATACTTCTCTTATGTTACCTCTTTTATTAGAACGGGTGTATAACTTACCATCGGAGAATGTTCCTGCTCCACCTTCGCCAAAGCAAAAGTTACTATCTTCGTCTACAACGCCATTACGCAACAAAGAGGCTACATCTTGTTTGCGTTTTTCTATCTTAGATCCTCTCTCTATGATTATTGGTTTTAGTCCTTTCTGCAATAATCTTAATGCTGCCATCAATCCGCATGGCCCTGCACCTACTACAATTACAGGCATCGAATTGCTAACGTTTAGAAAAGGGTCAGGGGCGATAGAAGGTAAGTCATTATTGTTAGAAACAATGATATCCAAATGATAAACAGGTGTTTTGCGAGCGTCCAAACTCTCTTTCTCTATTCTATAAGACAAATATTTAAGATCTATACTTGTTTTCTGAGATATTAGTCTAATTAATTCTTCGCTGTTGTTATATATTTCAGGGCGAACATTTAGATTGATACGCTTTTGCATATTATTGAAAGATTAGATTGATACAAAACATTTGTGTCTTCATTTTCTCAATACAATCAGAATAGACTGTACGGTAGTTTTTGTCCAAAACGTCTATTAGACCAAAGGAAGATTTCAACTCCAAAGTGAATTTGAACCAAGACATATAGAAATCAAAGCCACAACCAACGGTATATGATATTTCGCTATCTTTGATTTTGAAAAGAAATTCATTCTCTGCTATCTTCTTTCTTAATATTGATCCCATATCATAGTCATATCTTATACCGCCTAATAGATACGGGCGGAAATTGTGCCAACGTTTTGTCGCAATCTTTATTTCCAGCGGAAGATCTATATAGATAACCTCAAAACTTTGGTTAGTCTCTCTAAAAGTATTATCTTTTCTTACTCCAAAAGTAAAACTTCTATCGGCAAATAACACATTAGGTAAGAATCTTACATGCAAAAAAGAGAGCAAACGCAAATCTCCCATAAGTCCTATTTGAAATCCGTAGCCTGTGTTGGCTCTAAAAGACATAATACTATCATTGTAGGGTAATTGTTTCTTATCCGAGATATTTGTATACAAAGAATTGCCACCTACATACCAACCAAACATTATGGCTTGATTATCATAGTCGGGTATATTAGGAGGAGTGCTTTGTGCTAATAGTTTGGTGTTAAAGCAATGCACAAAACACGCCAGCAAGATCGTACATAATATCAATTTATCTTTTATTCTCATCTTCTTTTGGACAATTGCCTTCTTTTGTTGTAGATACAACTTTGTTTAGTTTACATTCTGCAACAAAGATAACATATAAACTAAATTTTTATGGTTTTTATTGTATAGACAGACCAAGAATAGTTTTCTTTGTAGGTGATTTGATTGTTTTTTAGTCGTGTTTTGCGGACGGATTGTTTGTTTTTTTCTTTCTTGAATGTTCCTCTAACCACATTATTGCTCTATTATACAAGAAATAAACAAACGCCCCGAGAATAACTCCTAACAACGCCCCACACACAACATCCAAAGGATAATGATAACCGCAATATACTCTCGACAGGCCAGTTAGTATTCCCCACAAGACTAATAAGATATAGAAAAGAATTGTTTTCTCTCGCCGTAATACCAAGATCATAGAGGTAATTATAGCAAATGTGTTAGCAGCGTGAGAAGATACAAAACCATATAGTCCTCCTCGGTTGTCATATATTAAAGAGGATAGACCTTTTAGTTTGACAGTTATCACACCTTCTAAGGCGTGCGAAGGACGGAGTCTACAAAATACATCTTTGAAACAAACCACGCTTATCCTATCTGCCAAAAGAAAACACAAAGCAATAACCAAGACATAGACCCACCAAAAGCGGAATTGCTTTTTTATTATTACATACAAGAAAATAGCAATTATCACCGCACCTATTGTTATGTGTGCAGAGAACAAACTAAAAAACCAATCCTTAAATATACTTCTATCGCCATTAATACATCTAAATAACTGCGTATCTAAGGATAAAATCTTATCTAACATAATAAAATCAAAAGATTAACTATTTATTTTCTTGTATATAGCATCTTTTAACTCAACTAACCCTTTTTGTGCCACAGAAGAAATAAAGAATACCTCGCAATCAACATGTATTGTCTCTTTTAGTTGAGATATCATCTGGTCGTCCATCATATCGCACTTAGTAACAGCCAATATACGCTCTTTGTGTAATAATTCAGGGTTGTATTTACGTAATTCGTTCAAGAGTATATTGTATTCATCATTAATATCTCTATCCGAATCACAACTAACCATAAACAAAAGAATACTATTTCTCTCTATGTGTCTTAGGAATCTTAATCCCAAACCCTTACCTTCACTTGCTCCTTCTATTATACCAGGTATATCTGCCATAATAAAAGATTTCTCATCTCTATATTTTACTATTCCAAGATTAGGTATAAGGGTCGTAAAAGGATAATTGGCTATCTCGGGCTTTGCTGCCGATACGACACTTAACAAAGTACTCTTGCCAGCATTAGGAAAACCTACCAGACCAACATCTGCTAATATCTTCAATTCTATTATAACCCATTTCTCAATACCTTCTTCTCCTGGCTGAGCAAAACGAGGCGTGCGGTTGGTAGCAGACTTAAAGAAATCATTACCTTTTCCCCCTCTACCACCAGCAAACAATATCTTTTTCTCTCCATCTTCGGTTATCTCACATAGTTGTTCGCCTGTCTCGGCATCTTTGATTACTACTCCCAAAGGTACTTCTATTATACGATCTCCACCATCTGCTCCGTGACGAAGATTACTTCCGCCAGCCTCTCCATTCTCGGCAAAGATATGTTTGGTATATTTCAAATGCAAGAGTGTCCATAGTTGAGCATTACCTTTTAGTATGATATGCCCTCCTCTACCTCCGTCTCCACCATCGGGTCCGCCTTTGAATTCTTTCGCTGCGTGTAGAAGGTGCATACAACCTTTGCCACCATTACCACTCCTACACAAAACCTTAACATAATCTACAAAATTGCTTGTCATAGTTAGGGTATTTGCTGTTAGTATCTGCTGTTAGTATCTATTATTATAATTTGTCTAAAACCTCTATTAGTTTGACAGATATCTCTTCTGGTGTGCCATGCTCTCCATCTATAGAGATATAACCATTCTTTTTCTTGTAATAGTCAGCAACGGCAGATGTTTTTTTGTCATATTGATTGAAACGTTCACGAATAGTCTGCTCGTTATCGTCTTTTCTACCTTCTATTTGAGCACGTTTCAATAGTCTTTGCATCAAAACGTCTTTGTTTACCTCAAGTTCGATAACCTTAGCCTCACCTCTGTTTAAAGAAGAAAGTATTTCGTCCAAGGCTTCTGCTTGTTTAACCGTACGAGGAAAGCCGTCCAACAACAAATCTTTGCTTTTGTTAGCCTCGATAAAGGATCTAATCATACCAATAATGATCTCATCGCTAACTAATTCGCCTTTGTTGATAAGTTCTTCGGCTTGTTTGCCAAGAGGACTACCTTTCTGAATTTCTTTACGCAAAATCTCACCCGTAGAGATATAAGCGAAATCATATTTCTCTCTAATTATGCTACTTTGTGTTCCTTTGCCAGCACCAGGTGCTCCGAACAAAATGATATTTTTCATATTTATGTAGATATTTTTAGTTTTTTGTTTCTTTTCTACGCAATTTGACCTTGCAAAATTACAAAAATATTCTACAACAAGCGAATAAATTTTGTACTTTAACGAAATAATTCGGATTTTCCTTGATCTAATCAGCAGGAAAGATAAACAAAAAACGATAGAAACTAATCTTATTATTTAGAGTGCTTTCTTTGCATCTCCTGTACCTTAGTATATTTGATAAAAGTCTCTAAACTCATAATATAACACACTTTATATCCTGCCCAACCGTCCAAAAAACCAAGTTTAAGGAAATAAGAACGAAAGAAAGTCCAAAAAGTGCGACACACTATATCACAACAAGTAATCTTTCTCTTCTTTTTTGTTAAGTATTTCTTTGCTCCAAGAGTTGAATACTTATTAACTCTCTCTATATGCTCTTCGGTAGAGTAGTAGGAGTAATGATATAAATCTCCTTTTAGATGTACGACCTCTATATTCGGTTCTAACAAGATCCCTTCGTGTACAAACTCGCCCTTAAAGACGGCTAATTCCTTTTTTACTAATCTTAGAGCAACATCAGGATACCAACCGCAGTGCTTAATCCACTTTTCCAAACAATAGTTGGTCATTCTATTAAAAGAATATGCCTGTGCGATGGTTTTTTCTTTAATTCTCAGGATTTCTTCTTTTAATTTAGGACTAATTTGTTCGTCAGCGTCCAAAGACAATATATAATCACCCATTGCCAAAGAGATAGCATAATTTTTTTGAGAGGCATAATCATGAAATTCTTGCTGAAAAAACCTCACACCAAACTTTTCGCAAATCTCTTTCGTCCTATCGGTAGAATAACTATCCACAACAACTACCTCATCGGCAATATCCTTAACAGATTGTAAGCATCGCCCAATGTTTCTCTCTTCATTGAAGGTAATTATTACAGTTGTTAGTTTCATATCAATAGTAATGGTGAAAAAACTCTTAATAACTATCTTGTATCCTTTACAAAAAGATTAGAGAATCTGTGTCAATTCTTTGAAAATAGAAGTCTTAATAGAAGGCAAAAGCGTATCTACATTAATAATATTTATCTTGTACTTAGGTAGATAGGTATCCATCTTAGCGTCTAAGCAAGGGGCGATACCCTCTTCGGCATTTGCCTTAAAAGAAGCGTATATTACTATGCTTTGTGGTTTTTTCTCCACAGCAGAAACAAATTCTTGATGAGCCCAAGCCTTATCTACTTGTTCGTTTGCTAAACAAGAGACAATCTTCTCTACTAATTTCTTTCTGCTGCGACGAGCAAACCAAGAAGGCTTTCTTTTCTTTTCCTTCAAAGCCTTCACTAATAGTTTGTTATCCTTTTTGCTTATCATTATTGCTACAACTATATGGACAGGTTAGGATTATAACTTAACCAAACCTGCAAATCCCATAAATGCCATTGCTAAAATTCCAGCAGATATTAAAGCAATAGGAGTACCTTTCATTCCTTTTGGTATGCCAACCAATTCCAAATGCTCTCTTATACCTGCAAACAAAACTAATGCTAAGGTAAAACCAAGTGCTATTGAAACTGAATAAACAAGTCCTTGTAATAAGTTGAAATCTTTTTGAATAACCAAGATAGCAATACCTAATACTGCACAGTTAGTGGTAATCAATGGTAAGAATACTCCCAAGGCTTGATACAAAGCAGGACTTATCTTCTTTAAGATTATCTCTACCATCTGGACAAGTGCCGCTATTACCAAAATAAACATTATTGTTTGCAGAAAACCTAACCCTAATGGGTCCAAAATACATTGTTGAATTAGGAAAGTAACAACCGTTGAAATTGCCATAACAAATACAACAGCCATACCCATACCTGTTGCGGTGCTTACTTTTGTGGAAACTCCCAAAAATGGACATATACCCAAGAATTGGCTTAATACCACATTGCTAACGAATACTGCAAATACAAAAATCTTTAAATATTCCATGACATTATATACTTTTTATTCCTTATTTGTCTACTTTTGACTTTTCTTTCCTATACAAACAATAATAG
>CAVAII010000014.1:0-16559 GCA_963588535.1 Erysipelotrichaceae bacterium
ATCTTCCCCTAAGGAAGGAGGATTGCTATTCTTTGAATAGATTGTGCGTAGTTTTCTACATCCCGCAAAAGTAGCACAACCAATCTCAGTAACCGAACTAGGTATAGTTATATTAGTTAAACTAGTACATTCATCGAAAGCCACGTCGCCAATCTTAGTAACTGAATCAGGTATAGTTATATTAGTTAACTTACTACAACCTGAGAAAGCACGACCGCCAATTTCAGTAACTGAGTTAGGTATAGTTACATTAGTCAAACTAGTACATTTAAAGAAAGTCCAACTATCAATCTTAGTAACAGAATTAGGTATCTCTATATTTGCTAAACTACTGCAATCTGAGAAAGCACGACCGCCGATCTCAGTAACTGAGTTAGGTATAGTTACATTAGTTAAATTAGTACAATCACAGAAAGCCCAATCTCCAATTTTAGTAACCGAATTAGGAATCGTGATACTTGTTAAACCACTGCAATCAGAGAAAGCACGACCCTCAATCTCAGTAATTGAATTAGGTATAGTTACATTAGTCAAACTAGTACATTTAAAGAAAGTCCAACTATCAATCTTAGTAACAGAATTAGGTATCTCTATATTTGCTAAACTACTGCAATCTGAGAAAGCACGACCGCCGATCTCAGTAACTGAGTTAGGTATAGTTACATTAGTTAAATTAGTACAATCACAGAAAGCCCAATCTCCAATTTTAGTAACCGAATTAGGAATCGTGATACTTGTTAAACCACTGCAATCAGAGAAAGCACGACCCTCAATCTCAGTAATTGAATTAGGTATAGTTACATTAGTCAAACTAGTACATTTAAAGAAAGTCCAACTATCAATCTTAGTAACTGGATAAGTTGTCCCCTCGTATGTAACTTCCTTCGGAATTATTACATCGCCACTTATTTTATTTTTGGATTGTACGACTTTTGCTGTCTTTGTCGTTTCGTCAATCTCGTAACAAAGGGTTGCTCCTTTGTGTGTAAATTTTATTTCTTTCATTATTGTTTTTTAATACTGTTATATCCCATCGTACCCAATCGGTTCTATATGCAAATTACTGCGTGTTGTTATTATTTTTTTAGTTTATAGATATATAAATTATTTTTCAAAAAGTTTAGTACTCTCTTTGATTTTTTTCAAAAGAGTTTGTTTCTTTTTTGCAAAAGGAATCTTAGAAAAGTGAGGGAAAAACGAATTTTTGCGACCTTGAAAAGCAAAGTTGCAAACGAAATTTAAGCAATTAAGTAAGTTGTGAATTAGACTAAAAAGATAATTACGAGGTCTTGTTAAATACCCCCCCCCTACTGATAATTAGGTAGTTAGTGTGATTAAATGTATAAAAGATAGTCGTATTATTCATGTCTTATTTCTGTTTTTATCTTCGGTGCAAAGGTATATTATTTTTCTGAATCCACCAAATAAAAAGAGAAAAAAGTTGAAAATTATTTTTTTCGGGACTATTCTTTTTCTAATTGATATTCTTAATTATTTGGAGATATATAGAACTAAGACGGCGATGTCGGCAGGAGAGACGCCACTTATTCGAGATGCTTGACCGATAGTCTTAGGACGGATATGCGATAACTTCTCTCTTGCCTCAAAGGATAGAGATTTAAGAGATTTGTAATCGAAATTGTCTTTGATTACAAGGTTTTCGTACTTATTTATACGGTCTACGGTCTCCTGTTCTTTTTGGATATAGTTCTCGTATTTGAGATTTATCTGCGATAGGGATAAGATTTCTTTTCTTTTGCTTTGAGGTATCTTATCTACTTGTTCTTTTAAGGTAGGTATAGCGGAAATTAAGTCCTCTATCTCTACTTGTGGTCGCAAAAGGAGGGAGGCAATCTTTACAGGTTGGGAGATAGGAGGAGTAGAAAGTTCAGCGAGCATAGTATTTACCTCGGAAGGCGAAACGTTAGTAGTCTTAAGGTAGGTTATTAGTTTGCTTTTTTGTTTTAGTTTGGTATTTAGATGACGCATTCTCTCCTCTGATGCCAAACCTAATTCATAGCCCTTAGGGGTAAGTCTTTCGTCTGCGTTATCTTGTCTTAGAAGGATACGATATTCTGCTCTTGAGGTGAACATTCTATACGGTTCGTCTACGCCTTTGGTTACCAAATCGTCTATTAAGACGCCTATATAGGCTTCGCTACGTTTTAGGACGAAGTCCGGTAGGTGTTTAATCTTTTGATTAGCGTTTATTCCGGCGATAAGACCTTGACAAGCGGCCTCTTCATAACCTGTCGTGCCGTTAATCTGTCCGGCAAAGAAAAGATTATTGATTAGTTTGGTCTCCAAAGTATTTTTCAACTGCGTTGGAGGGAAATAATCGTACTCGATAGCGTAACCAGGTCGTTCGATAACGGCTTTTTCAAAACCTTTTATATGTTTCAAGGCTTTGAGTTGAACATCCAAAGGCAAAGAAGAAGAGAAACCATTAACATACCAAAGATTAGTATGATTGCTCTCTGGTTCGATAAATAGTTGATGATGATCTTTATCTGAGAAACGCTCTATCTTGTCTTCTATTGAAGGGCAGTAACGAGGACCTTTGCCTTGTATCCTACCTTGAAACATAGGCGAGTCTTTGAAACCAGTTCGAAGGATATCATGTACTGTCTGGTTGGTTAGGGCGATATAACAACTACGCTGCGAAAGAGGTTTAGTCCTACGATATAAGTAAGAGAATTGTCCTGCTACCTCATCGCCTTTCTGCTCGGTAAGAGCAGTAAAATCTATTGAACGACCATCTACTCGCATAGGTGTACCTGTCTTGAGTTTAGCAGACGTGAAGCCTAATCTTTGCAAACATTCTGTTAGGTTCTCGCTGTTTTCTTCGCCCAGTCTACCGCCCGAGAAATTAGTTTTACCGATATGTATTCTACCATTAAGGAAAGTGCCATTAGTAAGTATAAGAGCCGAAGTGTGAATAATGATACCGAGTTTGGTCTTAACGCCTGTTACTTGGTTGTTCTTAGTAGTTATACCCACTACATCATCTTGCCAAAGGGAAAGATTAGCGGTGTTTTCCAGTTTATTACGCCAGCCGATAGGAAAAGTAATATCGTCCACTTGTGCACGAGGCGAGTGCATAGCAGGACCTTTGGAGGCATTAAGCATACGGAACTGCATAGTATTAAGGTCAGTGTTGATACCCGAGTAACCGCCTAAGGCGTCTATTTCTCTAACTATCTGTCCTTTGGCTACACCGCCCATTGCAGGGTTACAAGATAGTTGAGCAATATTATTAAGGTTTTGAGTAATCAACAGCGTCCTATTACCTAACAATGCCGAGGCTAAGGCTGCTTCGCAACCTGCGTGTCCCGCTCCTACTACTATTATATCAAACTTAGAAAACATCTCTTATTAGAATATCAAAAATATTATTGATAAAATATTGCTAAGGCCTCATTCTCTTTTTGACGCATTATTTTGTCTTCTTCTGGGGAATGATCCTCAAAACCAAGAAGGTGCAATACTCCATGAATAATCACTCTGTGTAACTCATTATCAAAACTTGTGTCGAAATTCTCTGCATTCTCTTTTATACGGTCTATGGATATAACTATATCTCCGCTAATAACGTCTCCCTCGACATAATCGAAGGTTATAATATCTGTATAATAGTCGTGGTTAAGGTATTGTTTGTTAACGTTTAAGACTTGTTCGTCCGTATCAAAGATATATGATATATCACCACATTGTTTGCCATACTGGGCAATTATTTGTTTAATCCACGCTTTTGTTTTAAGCCTATTGGAGAAAGGGAATTTGGTATTGCAACTAAAATTTATAGCCATTGTGAAACCTTACTTTGCCATAGATAACTTATTCGAAGAATAGGATTTGATATTCTCTCTTCTTTTTATAACCAACTCTTCTTCTATACCATTAATATAGAAGTACAAGTTCATAACTTTGCCATCTTCTGATATTTGTATATAATCCGAGAGGTTCTTTATTATAAACAAGGTATCGAACATAGGATTGTCTCTATCGGAGAAACTCATCTTAGAGAATATGCTTTCTTTTGCCTCGAAAGAAAAACAAATACCTTCATTAGTATTAGAAGCAGAGAGAAGTAGGTCTGTCTGTGCTACCTCAAATACTTTTTCTATTGCGATATCTATTGCTCCTATATAGTTGTATAGATGATATTTATCGCAGACTTGTTCTAAAAAAGTCTCAAAGCCTGAATAATTCCCCTTGGTGATATATACTTTTTCCATAAAGCCACAAAGTATTAAAAAAGTTACTTATTTGAGTTTTCAAAATTACTAAAATATTCTGATATTTTAGTTTTATAATACGAAGAATATACAGGAGGAATTTTCTGCAACAACTCCATATCTCTATTTTTCAATTTCTTAAACTCTTCAAAAGATTGATTATTTTGTTTTTCTATTTTATCAATTCCTGTTTTAGACTCTCTTTTTTCTTCTTTATCCTTCTTCATTTGTGCTTTTTCGCTCTCGAGCATACGAGTTAGAATTTGTTTTTGACGGTTAAGCGTCTGAGTATTTATTCTTTTATTAACAATATCTTTTTCGGTCTGCTCCATCTGTTGCAGTGTCTGATTCATTGTACCAAAGGACTTAGCGTTCTCTTTTTTCAATTCGTTGACATATTCTTGCATCATCTTACGAATCATTTCTTGCTGAGCAGCGGCTTTGGCTAATTTTTCGTTAAGTTCTTTGTTCTCGCCTATCTTTTGTTTGGACTGATTACCACGTTTCTGTAACTCATTCTGCAAACGTTCTATCTCTTGATTTAGGGCTTCTTGCAACTGACGCATATTTTTTGGTTTGTTGCCTTTAGGGCTTGGCGAAGGGTTGTTACATTGATTTCTTGCGTTTCTATTACTCTTGTGTTTCTTGCTTAGCATTTGCTGTTGCTGTTTATTCATATTGTCAAGGCTCTCGGCTAATAACAAAGCCAGATTATTCATTGACGACATAGAATATTGCTGATTAATGGCGGCTTGATTATTCTTGTAGTTGGTATAGTAACTTTGATTGAATTTGAGAAGGGTACTCAAACTCTTGTCTATACTACTAGCAACCTTACTTGTTTCATCGTTAATAACTTTGGTAACTTGCGGTTGATGCTTACTAATCTGATAAAGACTATCGGCAATAGTCTGCATACTCTCCTTGATAGTGTTCTGAGAGTTGATAATCTTTTGATAAGCAGGATCACTTACCAAAGTTTTTTGCGTTGTATAGATCAAATCCTCTTGTTTCTTGGAAAGAGTAACTAAGTTCTTTAGTATCTGACGAACATCATCGATATCCTCTGCTAATTGTTCCTCCTCGTTCTCGTCCAGTTGGTCTTGCATCTGTTGTTGCATTTGATCCATTTGTTCGGCAGCCTGTTTCTGATTTTCGGAGGCTTTCTTATTCTTATTATTCTTTATATTCTCTTGAGCCTGTTTCTGTTTCTGTTCTATTTGTTGTTCCTTAGGTTTATCTTGTTTGAAATTAAACGGACTTTCCAACTGAGCGTCTTTCTTTTTGGTCTGTTCTATTTTCTTTTGTAAGTCTTTGAACTCTTTGTTCAACTCCTCTTGCTTTTGTTGCAAGTTCTCTTTGCTATCTTGTTTGTTTTTGGTCTGTTCGGATAATTGTTTTTGCTTTTGAGACAAGTCTTTGAGTTTGTCTATTATGTCCTCTATGTCTTTTTCTACGTTAAGCCGCTTGTAGAACTCCAAGTTCTTGTCCAATTGTTTGGATATATCCTCGTTTTTCTTTGATATATTCTGCAATTGTTCGTTGATAGTACTCTTATCTAATTTTTTGTCCAAAAGATCATTCATTTGCTTCATTAGATCTTCTAAATCTTTGTTTTGAAGTTCCTTAAACAATTCTTCCAATTGTCTTTGCTTCTCCGCAATCTCAGGATCTATCTCTTTGTACTTCTCTTCTAACAAAGAATTCTCTTCTATTTTCTGCTGTATCTCTTGTACTTTTTGCTGTATCTCTTCTTGTTTTTGTTTTATCTGTTGCAAAGTCTTCTCATCTTGCCAATTTAGTTCTTTTTTCTCTGTTAGTTTTTGAGTTAAGTCTTTGATTTCCTTTTGCAACTTACGTATTTCGTCTAAGGTTTGATTAGTTTGCTGACTTACCTGCTCACTATTCTTACTTAACCTTTCGTCTAATTGTTTCTCGGTAGGGATATCAACAGTAAATGTCTGCGATTTAGTACTTTTTGCACCATTAATAGCATCATTATCCCACACTTCAAACCAATAATCTACTTTGTCGCCCTTTTCGATTTTGTATTCCGTTAGGTTAGCGGCGTAATAGAACTCTTGATTGTTCTCATTATCCGTTATAGGTAAGGCTTTGGTGATTATTTTGGCTTTGGTAGAGTTCTGCGGAGTGATTTTGATAGCAAACAGTAGTTTGGAAAAACCATAATCGTCCTTTATCTGCCCACGAAAATATATATTGTCTACAACTATTGAATCTTTCTGTTCAATAACTGCGATAGAAGGTTTTTCATCTCTTATAGTATTGATACTAAATTCTATACTATCCATCGAGATGGTATAACTATTCTTTGTCTTTAAGGTTACTATCTGGCTATTATAATAGGTCTGTGCAAAATCTATATTGCCTCTTTTGTTAGGAATTAACTCTGTCGTTTTAATATTTGATTTCGTTAAATTCTTTTCTGATTTTATTTTATTCTTTACTGATTTCGTTGGATTCTTTACTGATTCTATTTTATTCTTTTCAGTATTTATTTTGCTGTCTTCACTAACTAAATTTTCCTTCCTACTATTTAGGATAACTTTGTTACAATCCTTGGTTTGAATATGCCAAACTATCTTAGTTCCTTGCGGTAAGGAAAGGTCGGTAACATTACTTAGAGTTTCATTTTTTATCTTTGTGTAGGCAGGATAGATAACCTCGGCAGTAAGGTCGGTTAGGATAGGTTTGGGATTAACCACTACTTCGTATATCTTGCTATATACATCGACAGCCTCAAATTGTAGAGAAGTAGTCTTTTGTATTTGAGAGATAAGATAAGAAAACTCCGTCTTGCTATCTTGTTTCATCTCAAAGGTTTGACCATCTACAATAACATTTACTTTCTCGGGTAAGATCTCTCCTTTGACTTTTACTTTGACTTGATAATCCGAACGTTGTATAGCAGTAAGAGACGATAGGACTTCGAAAGAAAAAGGAGCAGGTTTCTCATAGAAAGTATTATGATTAAGGTATCTTTTGCTTGGTTCGGAGAATAATTGCGGAAAGAAACACAAAACAATACCGACTACTACCACAACGCCTATTAGATAACGAGAAAATTTCTTGGTCTTAGTAGTATTGATTGCCTTTTGAAAAGGGACAACACGGAGCAGTTGAGTTTTTTGTTCAATTGCTGCCGTTAGTAATTCATTTTCCGAAGATTGAGATATTTGTTGTAGTTGTAGTAGGTTCAATAACTTATCTTGTACCGAAGAGAAGTGTTTGCCTATAATCTTTGCTGCCCCATCGTATGATAATGTCTTACCTATTCTAAATAGTTTGAATAAAGGACGAACCACCCACACACCTATTACTATCAATGTCAAAAGAATATACGCATAGAAAACTATTGTACGAAACAAAGTACTCATCCACCCGAAGTATTCTATTATGGATAGTACTACAAAGAATATTATCAATAATAATAAGGTATAAATCAGTCCCCTAACTACAAGATTTTTGTAGTATTTGGTAATAAACTCATTTAACTTATTATATATCTCGTTTTGCATTAGTTCCTAACCCTTGCCATACCTATATATATTGCCGAAAGAAGTGTAAATACATACGCCTGAATAAAGGCTACTAACAATTCTATTAGCATCATAAAGACACTAAATATCAAAGGTATGATACTTGTTGAATATCCTAAAACTATACTTTGTTGTCCAAAAATAAATATAATACATGTAAGAGAAAGTATAATAACGTGACCTGCGGTTATATTAGCAAATAGTCGCATCATTAGTGAGAATGGTTTGGTAAATATCTCCACGAACTCCAAAGCAGGCATTAGTGGAACAGGTAGTTTTAACCACATTGGAACATCGGGATTAAAGGTGTGTTTCCAAAATGTCTTAGTAGAAGATGCTTGTGTTATGATAAAAGTAAACATCGCCAAAGTAAAGGTTACGGCTATGTTGCCTGTAATATTAGCACCACCTGGAAAGAATGGGAACAAACCCATAACATTACATAAGAATATAAAGGTAAATACACTTAATAGATAATTCATGTATTTCAAATACGCTCCTTCTCCTATTGATGGGATAGCAATATCATTAGTTATAAAATTTACCAGATATTCTGTAACAGTCTGAACGCCCTGTGGCTCTTTGCCTTCTCTTTGTTTAGACTTTTTGGCGGCAGTCAATACAACAGAGCAAATAATTGCGGCGATAATAAACATACCGAACACATTCTTTGTAATAGAAAAATCCAAAGGTTTCTTACCTGTGTATTTGTTGTTAGCATCTACACAGACTATTTTACCAGACAAGTCCTTGCCGTCTTCTTCGGTCGCAATCTTAAATCCCTTGTAAGAAGTCTTACCATTATGGAATTTGTTAGACATAAAACAAGTTAACTTACCATCGTTAATCAATATAATAGGTAATGGTATTGCGACTTCGGTTTGTTTATAGGTTAGGATATGCCAAGAATGTTCGTCAGCCAAATGTTCCATTATTACATCGCCAGCATTGAAAGAATCACTATCTTTGGTACTTTGATTATTTTCTGCATACAAAGTAACAGTACTAAAACCAAGTATGATGCTTATAATTATAGAAACTATCTTTTTCATATTGTTTTCTGTTAGCCTCTCTTTTTTGCAATTCTATCTTTCTTATTTTGTCGAGCAAAATTATAAAAATTTTGGCACATTTACGCAATTATTTCTTATTTTTCTTTCTCTTTATATATCCTAATTAACTCTTTTATAGATTAATTACTTCCATGTACAATCTTTTCTTATCTATCGGCACAACGCCTACTATTTCGCAGACTAACCCTCCTGCCAAATTGCTTATACGTGCGATATCTTTGGCTTTTAGTCCAAGAGCCAAACACAATGTTGCAACGCTTATAACCGTATCTCCTGCACCCGAGACATCGGCAATTTGTCTTAGATGAGCAGGCAACATAGTTATCTCGGCTTGACGTTTGGCATAGTCGGCAATAAATACTCCGTTCTCACTTAGGGTAATAAATACTTGTTGTATATCTTGTTTGTCATGCAATAGTAATGCAGCGGATGAAAGATTCTCTTTGGTAGGCTGGGAGAAATCTATCTTTAAGCCCTCTTTCAATTCTTTTAGGTTAGGCTTGAATAACGTAACGCCTGTATATAATGAGAAGTTACGATGCTTAGGATCAACTGCCGTTGGAATATTCTTTTTCTGAGCAATCTTTACTGTCTGTTTAATAACCTCCTTAGTAATTACTCCTTTGTCATAATCTTGGAATATTATAGCATCTATTTTCTTACTCTCTATTATAGAATAGATTCTCTCCAACAAAGCGATCTCTTCTTTTTGGTTTAAGAGGGTTGTTGTCTCTTTATCTACTCTTAACATCTGTACTTTATTGCCTAATATTCTTGTTTTGATCGTTGTCATTCTATCCTTACTCAATACAATACCTTCCTTACTCATATTATTCTCTTCGAGCAAAGATAGAAGTACTTTTTCATTGTCGTCCTCACCTATTACACTACAAAGTATAGGTTTAGCACCCATTGAGGCTATATTCAAGGCAACATTACCCGCTCCTCCTAATCTATTCTCTATCTTATTTACACAACAAATAGGCACAGGAGCCTCTGGACAGATTCTATCTACTTTGCCCCATTGATATGAATCTATCATAACATCTCCTATAATCAGTATATTCAGATTATCAAACTTATCAAAAATCTCTTTATAGTTCATCTTTAGAATCTTGTTTTTTAATTATCAAATACCTTTATACCTATATGTATATTTGTTTCTAAGAAATCTCTCCTCTTAAATTCTTATTCAACAATTCTATTTGTTTGTCCTTATCCGAGAAGTTCCCCAAAACAAACATCATCTTTGCTAAGGCTGCTTCGGTTGTAATATCCTTACCACTAATTACTCCCATATCTCTTAGAGAACAACTTGCTTGATAATGTCCCATCTCTACGCTACCTGCCTTACATTGAGTTACATTCATTATCATCACACCTTTGTTTATTATATTCTGAATACCATCTAAGAACCATTTGCTTGTAGGTGCATTGCCCGAACCATAGGTTTCCATTATGACGCCTTTTAGGTTTTTGATATTACTAACGGCTTGCAAGTATTCCTTACTTATTGCAGGGTGTATCTTCATAATTATTACGTCTTCGCAAAGTGAATCATAAACAAATAGATCTGCTTTTGGTTTTGGCATAAGAAGATGCTTTTTGTACGTTATATTAATGCCGACCTTAGCCAAAGAAGGATAATTACCAGAATAGAATGCTTCGAAATACTCAGCATTAATCTTTGTTGTCCTATTACCTCTATAAAGTTTGTTATCAAAGAATATACACACCTCAGGTATTAAGACCTCATCATTAGCAGCAATCTCTACGGAAGAAATAATATTGTCCCTACCATCTGTTCTTATCATTCCCAAAGGCAATTGACTACCCGTTATGATAATAGGTTTGGACAAATCTTTCAAAAGAAAACTCAACGCCGAGGCTGTATAAGACATAGTATCGGTACCATGCAAGATAACAAAACCATCGTAAGAATTATAGTTCTTTTTGATAATAGAAGCAAATTCTAACCATTTACTCGTATTTACGTCCGAAGAGTCTATAATAGGATCTAATTGGAACGTCTCTATATTACAATTAATCCTTTTTAGTATTGGTAGTACTTCGTATATCTTATGCATATCAAAGGGACGTAAAGCACCCGATACCGAATCCTTTACCATCCCTATTGTACCTCCTGTATATATAACAAGAATATTTTTCATTCTTTTTTTGCTTTTATACTTTTTCTTTTTTCTGCCTTACGACCTTCCCCCGAAGACAGACTCTAAAAACAAAAACTCCTTTTATGCTTTTCTTATCTCTATATCCAACTCCTTACCCTCAATAGCATCTATTTTGGCAATAGGGTTGTTTACTTTGTCTACTAATTTAAGCTCTTTGGCAAGTATCTCGGTACAGATATAATCGTGATACATCTCTATAACTTGTTTTAGTAGATCATCGTATTGTATCTCAACAATGATATTGTCGGTTACCTCAAAATCTTTTTCTTTTCTAATATTTTGAATACGATTGACTAACTCTCTTGATACAGACTCTTTGTACAAAGCATCGGTTATAGTAGTATCCAAAGCAACTGTCAACAATCCTTCGTTAGCAACTACCCAACCTTCGATATCTTTGGTTGCTATCTCTACGTCCTCTATACTTAACTCTACTGCTTGTCCTTCCAAATCTATTTGTATCTTACCCTTAGTCTCTAAGTCGGATATCTCGTCTTGTGTAAAAGTAGCTATCTTGCTTGCCAAAGTCTTCATTTGCTTACCAAACTTTGGCCCCAAAGTCTTAAAATTAGCCTTTATTGTCTTACTTAATACATTATTGTGCAAATCTATATAGACTATGTCCTTTACATTTACTTCTGACAAGATTAGATTCTTTACCTTTTCTATACGTTCTTTATTCTCTTTGTCGCAAGGTATCATTATCTTTGCCAAAGGTTGTCTTACTTTTAGATTATGTCTCTTTCTTAAAGACAATACTAACGAACAAATCTTTTGAGCCAAACTCATTCTCTGCTCTAATTCTTTGTCTATCTCATTTGCATTGTATTCTGGGAACGAAGCAAGATGTACACTTGTGTAATTATCCTTGTGACTTACATTGTTAAGATTGCAATATATCTCGTCCATAAAGAATGGTGCAAAGACAGAACCTAATTTGCTAACTACTTCCAAACAACGATACAACGTTTGATAAGCACTTATCTTATCTTGTGTATATTCTCCCTTCCAGAATCTACGACGACACAAACGTACATACCAATTGCTTAAGTCCTCACATACAAAATTAGTTATTCTTCTTGCTGCTCTTGTTGGCTCATAGTTATCTAAGTCCTCGTCTACATCTTTTATTAAGGTATTCAACAAAGACAATATCCAACGATCTATCTCTGGACGCAAAGCGTAATCGATTTCTTTTTCTTTGTACTCAAAACCATCTATGTTAGCATACAAAGCAAAGAACGAATACGTATTATATAATGTACCAAAGAATTTACGACGTATCTCATCTATACCTGCAGGATCGAATTTAAGATTATCCCAAGGCTGAGAGTTGGAAATCATATACCATCTTGTAGCGTCTGCTCCATATTTGTCCATCATCTCGAATGGATCTACGGCATTACCCAAACGCTTACTCATCTTGTTACCTTGTTTGTCTAATACCAAACCATTAGATACTACATTCTTATACGCAACTTCTCCCATAACCATAGTTGCTATTGTATGCAAAGTAAAGAACCAACCTCTTGTTTGGTCAACTCCTTCGGCTATGAAATCAGCAGGGAAATATTTCTCTTTTAATTCTTCTGTTGTGCACTCAAAAGGATAATGTCTTTGTGCAAATGGCATAGCTCCTGAATCGAACCAAACGTCTATAAGGTCTGTCTCTCTCTTCATTGGCTTACCCGATTCACTTACTAATACTACATTATCTATATATGGACGGTGCAAGTCAAATGCTTCGTAATCTTTCGTCTTGTATGGATTATCTTGCATAAAGCCTTTGGCGATAGACTTGTCTATTTCATTAGATAACTGTTCTACAGAGGAGATAAATTTCTCTTCTTTGCCGTCTTCCGTACGCCAAATAGGTAATGGAGTACCCCAGAAACGTGAACGAGACAAATTCCAATCCACTAAGTTCTCTAACCAATTGCCAAAACGTCCTGTACCTGTTGCCTTAGGTTTCCAATTAATTGTTTTGTTCAATTCTATAAGTTGATCCCTTACTGTTGTCGTCTTTATAAACCATGAATCCAAAGGATAATACAATACAGGTTTATCCGTACGCCAACAATGAGGATAAGAGTGTGTATGCTTTTCTATCTTGAATACCTTATTGTCCTTCTTTAACTCTACACACAAATCTATATCCAAAGTAGTATCCTTATCGGTTAGTTTATCATCGTACGCATTCTTAACAAATCTACCTTCATATTTACTATATAGTTGTTTGTCTACATATTTAGCCACATAGTCATCGTCCAAATCTTTTAGTAAAAAGAACTTACCTGTACGATCTACCATAGGTTGTAGTTTACCATTCTTATCTATTAGATGCAATGGAGCAATATTAGCCATCTTGGCTACTCGTGCGTCATCTGCTCCAAACGTAGGTGCAATATGTACTATACCTGTACCATCTTCCGTAGAAACATAATCACCGCTTATTACCTTAAAACTCTCTCCCTCTGTCTCTATCGGACGTACAAATGGTATTAGTTGCTCGTAGTCTATACCTACCAAATCCTTACCCTTACACTCAAACAATACTCTAAATGGTACGTCTTTGTCCTCTGCTTTATAGGTATCAAAGTCTTTGTTCTCATTCTCTTTTTTAAGTAATGTATAAAGCAAATTCTTAGCCACAAAGACCACTACTTGCTTGCTCGTATAAGGATTAAAAGTCTCAACGGCACAATAATCTATCTTCTCTCCTACTGCCAACGCCGTATTAGAAGGAAGTGTCCAAGGAGTTGTCGTCCAGGCTAAGAAATAGGTATAATCTATCTTGTCTTTTAATCTATTTATTATCTCATTATTGGTAGTCTGTTCTTTCTTTACATGGAATTGTGCTATACAGGTCGTATCCTTTACATCTCTATAACAACCCGGCATATTCAACTCATGACTACTTAGTCCTGTGCCCGCAGCCGGAGAATATGGCTGTATAGTATAACCTTTGTACAATAAACCCTTATCATATATCTGTCCTAATAACCACCAAACAGACTCTATATATTTATTCTTAAATGTAATATAAGGATCTTGCAAATCAACCCAATAACCCATCTGAATAGTAAGTCTATCCCACAAGTCCTTGAACTGCATAACACTCTCCCTACAAGCCTTATTATATTGCTCAACAGTTATCTTCTTACCAATATCTTCTTTGGTTATACCTAAGGCTTTTTCTACTTGCAACTCTACTGGAAGTCCGTGAGTATCCCAACCTGCTTTTCTACTAACATAATATCCCTTCAAACTCTTGTAACGACAAAATATATCCTTTATCGTTCGTGCCATAACGTGATGTATACCTGGCTTACCATTAGCCGAAGGAGGTCCTTCGAAAAATATAAATGGTTTATGTCCTTGACGAGTCTTCAAACTCTCAGAAAAAGTATTCTCTTTTTGCCATTTATCTTGGATATGCTTCTCTATATCCGTTAGGTTAAGACCTTTGTATTCCTTATACTTACTATTCATACGTCTTTCAGATAAATTTATTTATATCCCTGTACTATTTTGATAATATACACCCCTTTTGAGTGTATTATTTATGATTTGCAAAGTTACAAAAAAAAGACGTATTAGAAAATAAATCTAAAAAAAATTAAAAATTTTTACGAAAAAATTTTGTCAGTTCAAAAAAAGGTAGTAATTTTGCAACTCCAAATACGGAAATAATGGCGTCGTAGCTCAGTTGGTAGAGCAGAGGACTGAAAATCCTTGTGTCACCGGTTCAAATCCTGTCGATGCCACTTATTTTTTTCCACGGAACATGATGTAATAATTTTTAAGTTAAACAAAGAACAGCCCTAATCCCCTAGGGTTGTTTTATTTTTATACTTTTCCACCCTTGTAACAAAATATTCTATCTCCTCAATTTCCTAAAAAGCAGAAACTAATCTGAAACTTTTTCTGTTTTTTATTTGGTAGATTTAAAAAATTAGTATAACTTTGCAAGCAAATAGAAATTCAAGCAAAAACAAAAAAGTTATGAAAACTAAATCTATTCTTGCGTTTATCCTAATTACATTGTTCTCTACCATAGGGGAAGTAATGGCGTATGATTTCATTTACTCTTATAAAGGCAAGACGTTATATTATAACAAGAATTATTGGAATAACACAGCGATAGTTACATATTGTCACTATGACCAACATTTTACTTGTAGTTATACTGACTATGTAAATGGTGATGTAGTAATTCCTTCTGAAATTGTGATAGGAGGCATAGTTTATACGGTCTCTTCTATTGACCATGATGCTTTTAATGAGTGCAGAAGTCTAACAAGTATAGAGATACCTTCTACCGTTACTAGTATCGGTGGGAATGCTTTTGCTGGTTGCAGTAGTTTAGCAAGTGTAAAGATACCTTCTTCAGTTACTTCTATTGGTAGTTGTGCTTTTGCTTATTGTAATAGTTTAACAAGTATAGAGATTCCTGATTCTATTACTTCTCTTGGTGGTGTTGTTTTTTATGGTTGTAATAGTTTAGCAAGTATTATTGTCGGTTCAGGAAATACGGTTTATGATTCAAGAAATAATTGTAATGCTATTATCGAAACTTCTACAAATAAACTACTTACAGGCTGTAAGAATACTATAATACCTTCTTCGGTTACTTCTATTGCTGGTAGTGCTTTTTATAATTGTACTAGTTTAGCAAGTATAGAGATCCCTTCTTCTATTACTTCTATTGGTAGTTGTGCTTTTGCTTATTGTACTAGTTTAGCAAGTATAGAGATACCTTCCTCAGTTACCGAGATTGGTGTTAATGTCCTTGAAGGTTGTACTAGTATAGAAAGTATTGTTGTACAATCTGACAACACTAAATATGATTCCAGGCATAATTGTAATGCTATTATCGAAACTTCTACAAATAAACTACTTGCGGGCTGTAAGAATACTATAATACCTTCTTCGATTACTTCTATCGGCGAGGATGCCTTTTGGGATTGTAGTGGTTTATCTAGTATAGAGATACCTAATTCTGTTACCAATATTGGTGCGTATGCTTTTTATGAATGTAGTAGTTTAATGAGCATAGAGATGGGATCTTCAGTTACCACTATTGACAGAGGTGCTTTTTCTCGGTGTAGTGGTCTAACAAGTATAATGATATCTGCTTCTGTTGTTTCTATTGGAGATCGAGCCTTTGAATTTTGTGATAATCTAAATACAATCTATTCAAAAAGTATATATCCTCCTAACGTAGGTGATAATACTTTCTACTATGTGCCACGTGACGTAAATCTATTTGTACCTATTGGTAGTATTGAAGCATACAAAGAGGCTGAGGTATGGAAGTAACTCTAATATTGAGTGACGCAGATTTAGGTACAACAAATCTAACTATCTATAATCTTCAAGGCAAAGTGGTCAAAGTTTTTGAGATAAAAGAGAGTGAAAAGAGTATTAAGTTGGATGTTTCTTCTTTGCAAAAGGGTACTTATACTATTATGATAAGTAACGACAAGACAAGGG
>CAVAII010000015.1:0-2899 GCA_963588535.1 Erysipelotrichaceae bacterium
GTTTTAGTATTATCCATAATTATTTTTTTTGATTTGGTTGTTAGTTTTGGTTTATTGTTTGCTTTTCTCTTTCTTGTCGTTAGAAAATTGTTTATAGTTAAAGTTTATTTGTTTATTATTAAAGTTCGTTTGTCTAAAGTTAAAGATTATTTGTCTAAGGTTAAAGATTATTGTTTGCTTTTCTGTGTCTTTCTTTTCTTATTGAAATTTGGTGATTAAGTAGGCAAATTCCTTTTTTATATCCTTGTTTAGATATAATATATTGTAGACGGCTTCGGCGATAGGCATCTCGCAGTTGCATCTTAGGTTAGTCTCACGAATGCTTTTGGCAGAATAGTAGCCCTCGGCTATCATCTTCATTTCCAATTGTGCCGACTGAACGCTATAACCTTGTCCAATCATCTGTCCAAAGGTGCGGTTGCGAGAGTGTTGCGAATAAGCCGTTACCAATAAATCGCCAAGATAAACCAATCGTTTAAGGTCTCTTTGGCGTGGGGCAATCTTATCCAAAAACCTCTCCATCTCTTGCAAGGCGTTGGAGATAAGGACGGCTACGAAATTATCGCCATAACCACAACCAAAGGCGATGCCAGCAGCCATAGCGTAGATATTTTTCATTACCGCTCCGTATTCTATGCCTTCGATATCGTCGCTAAGGACGGTGCGGACGAAGGGGCATGAGATTATATCGGCAACCTCTTTTGCCAAAGACTCGGTGTGAGAACCACAAGTTAAGTAAGTTAGATGCTCTTCGGCTATCTCTTCGGCATGGGAAGGACCGCTTATAACGGCTTGTGAGGTAAGAGGTATGGAGTATTTGTCTCTTAGGAAATTGCTAACTATTTGGTGACAAGAAGGGACTATGCCTTTGATGGCAGAGATGATTTTTTTGTCCCTAAACTCTTCCTTTGTTACGTCCTTTAAGGATACTTCCAAGAAGGCAGCAGGGATAACAAAGAATAAGTAATCGGCATTTTTGATTACATAGTGAATATCGTTCGAGATGGTTATCTTTTTGTTGTCTAATTCGCAGTAACGCAAATAAAGAGCATTGAAACCATTCTCTTCTATACTATCTTTTATTTCTTTTTCCCTAACCCACCAAAAGACATGGTCGTGTGTTGTGGTTAATATTTTAATAATAGCGGTAGCCCAAGAGCCACCGCCAAATACTGCTATGTTCATTATAATCCTAATACTTTTCTTCCTTGATTGAATCGTACGTCAACAGGTATTCCCTGAGAGTTGATTTTGTCCAAATCTTGTTGTAAGGTCTTAGATATAACGGCGTTGGCTTTGGAGTACTTAGTTGCTGCGGTTATATCGCCATTGCCTTCCATTTCGATAAGGAATTTAGCCCAAGAGCTAATACACTGTTTTGCTTTGTCGTAATTGATAGTGTAGATACCCTTAGCGTCACGAGTAAAGGCACCATTCTTTTCGAAATAGTTGAAGCAAAGAATATTTGCTCTGCCGTGAGCCTCTGTTACGCCAAAACGAATAGAACGGAACAAACCTGCAACGTATGTAGCAATACATTCTTCTTCGGTCAAATCCGTTACTTCGCCTTTCTTAATCAACTCGCTAATCATATATAAGCCCAAAACATCGGCTTTAGCCTCTTCGTAAGCAGAGTATTCGCTACCTAAGGCTTTGCGGACAGGGGTTGTAGAACCTACAACAGTCTTTATACCTAAGCCGTGAGCAACTTCGTGGAAGGTAACATCTGAGAAGAAAGCATTGAAATTAACTTGCTTCATTTGTTCTGGGTTCATTACTTGCTTTGCAATAGGAACAACAATAGCGTCGAACTTGGCTTGCATTGCGTTCTTTAATTGCAAACGGCGAGAACCTTTCTTAAGTTGTACTTTCTCATCATTAGGCAAATTAATTGCGATAGTCTTGCCTGCTGCGTTGCAATCTCCGCCGTAATAAACTACGTCATAAACATTCAAATCAGACTCTGTACCTGGTTTCTCTTGTTTGTACTTAGCATCAACAGGTAGATTCTTTTGCAATTCAGGTAAGAATTTGGTGTATTTAGAAAGTTTCTTACTCCATTCCAAATCCTTAACCAAAACAAATGCCTCGAAAGAAGTTTTCAAACCAAACAACTCGTCGTCATAGTTCTCGATAGGACCAACAACGAAGTCTAAATTGCTATCCTTCATATCCATCCATGCCATATCGGAATCAAAATATTGATTAGTCTTCAAGGCAATTATTCTTTTCTCCAAATAATTCTTCAAACCTTTGTTCTCGGTTATCTTAGCAGCCTTTTCCATTAGGGCAATAGCCTTATCTAAGTGTTCTTTGTACTCTTCGTAATAGCCTTTTACATAGAGTTTGCCGTCAGTGCCACGTTTGATAACTGTGTATTGGGAGTTCTTATCAGGGTCTTGTAAAGCCTCGAACTCTTCCTTAGTCATATCTGCAGGGTAGAAATTAACGCCAGGATGTTTTACCTTTGCATTTGGTATAAAAGGTTTCCAATCTGCCATTCTATCCCAAGGACCATAATTGATTAGAGCAAATTCTTTTTGCCAAGGGTCTGTTAGTGAAAGCATCTCGTTCTTGTCTCCGTAGGCTTGTATCCAATAGATATCGTCCATTATCTGAGCTACGTCTATCATTAAGCCTAATACCTCTTTTTCGCTCTCGGATAGGAAAGAGATATCCGTTTTTAATTCTACTTCTGAGTATTGTTTAACTTTCTGTTCTAATGTCAAAGTCATATCTTTAACCTCCTTACTACTTTGTTTACTGCACGCAGAGAATAGTGCAACAAACGCCATACAAATTACTATTATCTTTTTCATTTGTGGTACTTATTTTTTTGTTATTTATTATTTTCAAGTGTGCAGAGTTACAAAATTTATTAGATACTTTCGTCTTTATG
>CAVAII010000016.1:0-2336 GCA_963588535.1 Erysipelotrichaceae bacterium
CAAATACTCCGTTTGCAATTAAGCACGAGACCAGTAATAAACTTAACTTCTTCATTATTATGTTTTTTTATTTTATTTTATTCGTATTTTATGTTGTTCGTATAGAACAAAAAAGTGGCATCTACCCTTGAATAGATTGCCAAATGCATTTGCAAATTTAGTTATTTTTTGGCAAACATACTATAAAAAAGGCAAAAAACTTAATAATTTTATTTTTATTGCAACCTTTTGGAGCGTTTTTACGTTAAACAGAGTATAAATTTTTGTTAAGAAAATGGAAAAGGTAAAAATGTTCGTAAAGGATCTAAAACAAAGCCATGTAGATCAGTTTTATGACTTGATTTTGTTAGAAAATGACGGAGCCAGAGCCATAAATATCTCCTTAGGAGAGAAAGAAGCGGACGGCATAGCAATGTTTTTGGATAGTATAACACCACCGAGACCAATGATGTACGATATTCTTATAGGGGTAATGGATAGATTTGCTCTAAATGTTGAACAAGTTGTGTTAAGCAAGTTTATTGATGGATATTTCTTCGCATACGTTGTTATAAGCAACGGCGAAAAGACCGAGCAGATAGATATTCGTCCGTCTGACGCTATCAATTTGGCTTTAAGGACTAATTGTCCGATATACGCCAATGAAGAAATTTTGGAACAAGTCGGTTTTGATTACTGCACGTTCTTGGATAGTGAACAGGCAGAGGAAGACGTGCCGTTGGAGACTAATTTGGAGGAACTCGCTGCCTTTGGCGTTAATATGTTAGAAGATTTGCTAAAAGACGCTATCGAAAAAGAGGACTACATTACCGCCTCTCTGCTTAGGGATAAAATCAAAAAACTAAGTAACAACGATAAGTAAGTTTGCTCCTACTCTGTTTCTTTGATGCAGTTTTTACCTTTATAATACTTTGAATACTATTACCAAAATAAAGTGTCATTTTATCAAAATAAAGTGACACTTTATCCGAATAATCTGCCACTTTATTCCGATAAAGTGGCAGATTATTTTTGGCGTTATAGTTTACCACTCAACCAGCGGACTAAATCATTACCGTTGGCGTAGACTAATAGCAACAACAATAGTATCATACCAACCATTTGGGCTCTTTCCAAGAATTTGTCGCTCGGTTTTCTGCCCGTTACTATCTCCCAAAGAGTAAACATTACATGTCCTCCGTCCAAAGCAGGTATTGGCAAGATGTTCATAAAGGCTAAGATAATCGAAAGGAAGGCTGTCATTGTCCAAAAACGTAACCAATCCCATGATTCAGGGAATAAGGATGTTATTGTACCGAAACCGCCCAATTGAGAAGCACCTTCTTTGGAGAATACCAATTTGAATTGCTTTACATACGATACCAAAGTCTGCCAACCGTATGAAACGCCCTTCGGAATTGACTCAAAGACGCCGTAAGAATTATGAACGACCTTCATTTCTGAGGTATAATCTTTGCAATATGCTCCTATCTTGCCGTCTTCTTTAAGGTTGATTTTTAAACTATCCAATTTGTTATCACGATAATAAGAGACAACTATCTTAGTGCCTGCATAACGAGTTATTGTTGCCAAGAACTCCGAAAAAGATAAGGTCTGCTGTCCGTTAATAGCCACCAAACTATCTCCAACTCTAAGACCAGCCTTCTCTCCTACGGCATTATCGGCAAATTGTCCAATAACAAATGGAAAACGAGGAACGGCAAATTGTTTTTCTCCTGCTCCCAACATCTCTTTACCGAAGTCTTCTGGCATAGTTACCATAACGGTATCGTTTCCTCTTAAGACTTGTACCTTAGTACCGCCGTCAAGTAATAGAGATGAGACAACATCTTTCATTTCATTCATTTGCTTGCCGTCTATTGAGAGAACGTAATCGCCGTTTTTGAATCCGTATTTCAAAGCAGTTTGATTATAATCGTATCCGTAAGGCACATTCTTTAAAGGTAAGGTATCTGTTCCCCAAGTGAACATAATAGCACTATAAATAACCAAAGCACCAACGAAATTAACCAAAACACCACCTGCAATAATCAAAAGTCTTTGCCAAGCCTTCTTGCTACGATATTCCCATGGTTGAGGTTCGGACGCCATTTTGCTACCATCTGTATTAGTCTCGTCTATCATACCCGAAATAGAGCAATAACCGCCGAAAGGCAACCAACCGATTCCCCATTCTGTGTGGTCAGGGTGATCTTCAAACTCCTTAGGAGAAGATGTTGAAAAGAAAGAAAAATGCCATTTCTTATCGTATTTTTTTGCCCTTAAGATAGAGAACCAAGGATTGAAAAACAAATAGAATTTCTCCACTCTTGTCTTGAAAAGTTTAGCAAAAAAGA
>CAVAII010000016.1:2346-6533 GCA_963588535.1 Erysipelotrichaceae bacterium
CATGGATCAATACAAGGAACGAAAGGCTTAATATTAACGCTAATAATTTCATTTGTATGTTATATATTTATCTATTAAATTGTTTATCTGTTTTGCAAAGATACGAATATTTTCTTATATCAACTATTTTGCAAACTTTGTTTAACCTCCATATCGGTTTGTAGATAGGTCTCCAAAGTACAATCTTTGACAAACGAGAAAGTATCCATTGCTTTGCTTATTATCTCTGGTATTTGTAGAAATGATATCTCGTTATTTAGGAATTTCTTTACTGCTATCTCATTGGCAGCATTCATTATACAAGGCATATTACCGCCTTTCCTTATTGCCTTATACGCTAAATTCAAGCAAGGGAAAGTATCTACATCGGGCTTTTCGAAAGTAAGACGGCCAACATCGAATAAGTCTAAAGGCATACTATCGAATTTTACCCTAAGAGGATAAGACAAAGCATAGAGTATAGGCAAACGCATATCGGCTCTTGCCATCTGTGCTTTAATAGAACCGTCCTCAAACTCAACCATAGAATGTATTATACTTTGCGGGTGAACGACAACAGTTATTTTATCTACCGACACATCGAAGAGCCATTTTGCCTCGATAACCTCTAAACCTTTGTTCATAAGTGAAGCACTATCGATAGTAACCTTCTTTCCCATCTGCCAATTAGGATTAGTTAGGGCTTGATCTAAGGTAACCGTTCTTAGTTCTTGTTTGGTCTTGCCTCTAAACGCACCGCCCGAAGCAGTCAAGAGTATTTGTTTTATATTGTTTTGATATTCGCCCTGAATACATTGAAATATAGCCGAGTGTTCGCTATCAACTGGTATAATAGGTACACTGTTTTCCTTTGCTAATTGAGTTATCAACTCTCCGGCTACTACCATAGTTTCTTTGTTTGCCAAAGCGATTACTTTGTTGTGTTTGATTGCCTCTATGGTTGGTTTCAAACCTGCAAAACCTACTATTGCCGTTAGGACGATATCAATATCTTTGAAACTAACTACTTGTTCTATTGCCTCGTTGCCGGCAAAGACTTTGATATATTCGTTTTCTAATGCTTGCTTTACATATATATATTTATTCTCATCGGCTATTACTACCGCATTTGGCTTAAACTCTATGGCTTGTTGTATCAAAAGGTCGGCATTAGTACCTGCCGTTAGCACTTCTACTTGAAACAAATCGGGGTTGCGTCTAATTACATCTAAGGCTTGTGTCCCTATCGAACCAGTAGAACCAAGTATTGCTATATTTCTTTTTGTTGATGTCATCGTATTTATTGTAGAAAAATTCTCAAATAATATCGTTTATAGATTATGATTGAAGGATCTCGGCGATTGTCCCCACATTAGTTTGTTGCGTATAGAGAAATAGAAATCTTGATTTTGTAGTCTAACAAGATTCCAACTATAAGGGGCTTTTCTTAGTATTATCTCGCCATTGTTTCTTTCGAAGACGGCGTATCCGTCCATTAGCATCTTGCAATTGCTCTCTGTGTTGGGTATTCGTACTTTTATTATGTCTTGATCATTTATTATCACAGGGCGTAGCGTTAAGTTATGCGGAGCAACAGGAGTTAGACAAAAGCATCTACTCTCTGGCGTTATAATTGGTCCGCCTGCACTCATAGAATAAGCAGTTGAACCAGTAGGTGTAGCAATCAAGAGTCCGTCTCCACTAAATGTCGTTACATATTTATCATTAATAAAAACTTCTAAATCTATTATCGCCCCTCTATTAGTAGAAAGAAAACAGGCTTCGTTGGCTGCAAATTTTCTTCCTGTACACTCAAAAGAGAACTCACTTGTTAGGATCTGACGTTTTTCGATTGTGAAATTATTATTTTGTATTTCTTTTATTAGATTAGATATATCTTCTCTACCTGCCGTTGTTAAGAAACCTAAATGCCCAAGATTGATACCCATAACTGCAATATCGGTACCTAATACATAATCTAATGTATCCAGCATCGTACCATCTCCGCCCAAAGACAGAAGTATTCCTTGTGAGGACTGCAATTCTTGCTTTTGTTTGAATGTTTTGATGTATGTAGTATTCACCAAAGAATCCTTTATCGCTTCATAGAACGGTTGCCACACAAATACTTCGTCGTAACTGTGAGAAATATCCTCGAATAATAGTTTTATTAAATCTCTATCCTGAGGATTTTGGGGTACTTTGCCATATACGAATAGTTGCATAATAGAATATCTTAATTGTATTTATTTCAAATTGATTTTGAAAGGATTCTCTTGCGATAGGTCTCCTTCTAATCTTCTTTGTATTAATACCGAAAGTCCTTCTTGTAGAGAAGGTATCTCGCTCTTTTGAAGAATGCTCTGGCAAAAGGCATTCATAAGCAACATTTTCGCAGTTTTGTAACTTATTCCTCGTGTTCTAAGGTAGTAAAGTGCGTTTTCGTCCAATTGACCTATCGTAGCACCATGCGAGCATTGCACATCATCGTTGTATATCTCCAAAAACGGACGAGTATTTACCTTTGCCTTGTCGGTTAATAAGATATTGTTGTTAGTTTGATGAGCATCGTTATTCTTAGCATTGTGTTGAATTAAAACATGTCCTAAGAAATTCGCCTTAGCCTCGTCGTCCAAGATACCTTTGAACAGTTGCGTACTTCTACAAGAGTCTGTATTGTGATAAACATTAACATTAGTCTCTATACTTTGCTGTCTATCCATTAGGTATAAACCATTAATATCACCTTCGGCGTGAATACCATTGAAATTTACGCTAATATTGTTCCGTAATTTACCTCCGTTAAGAGTAATAAAGAAAGTTGTTAGGTTAGCATTATCTAATAGGTCAAAAGTTAGGTTAGAGGTTATCTCGGTAGCATTGTTTACGTTCTCCATCTTATAGAAAGCCACACGAGAATAAGGTCTTAGTTGTATATCTATTGTATTATTTACCCTAACATCTGTCTTTGGCAAAGTATCATCGCAATAGAGAAAAGTAACCTTAGAGTTCTCCCCTGCTTGTATAGTCATCTTGCTCTCTATCTGTTCGGAATTGGTCTTGTCTAATAGGTTGATTATTTGTATTGGTCGTTTTATCTCCACATTGTCTTTAATGCGAATAAAACAATCATTATTCGTAGCGTTCTCTACACTTAATTTGTCTTTTAAGGAAGCAAACACCTCGTTATCTTCGGCTACAAATCTGCCATTTTGCTTTTGTATTCTTATTGTGTCCAAAGATGGTATATTACAAGCAAAACATTCGCAAATATTCTCTTTTGTCATTGCTATACGTATTATATATATTGAATGGAAAACACTACAAAGATACTTCTTTTCTTATCCAATCATAACCTTTTTCTTCCAAAACCTTAGCCAAATCTTTATCTCCGCTCTTAACTATACGTCCCTGATAAAGAATATCTACAATATCTGGCACAATATAATCCAAAAGTCTTTGATAGTGTGTAATTACCATAATGGCATCGTCTTTTGTGTGTACCTTATTAACACCTTTGGCTACGATTCTTAAAGCATCTATATCCAAACCTGAATCTGTCTCGTCCAAAATACTAAGTGTTGGTTGCAACATCGCCATTTGGAATATTTCTGCTCGTTTTTTCTCTCCTCCCGAGAAACCTTCATTGACGCTTCTGCCAATTAATGAAGAGGAAAGCTCTACATATTGCTCTTTTTCCTTCATTAAGGCTAAGAAATCTTTTGTACTAATAGGATCTAATCCCTTATATTTTCGCTGTTCGTTGATAGCAGTCTTCATAAAGTTGGTAATACTTACACCAGGTATCTCCACAGGATATTGAAATCCTAAGAAAACTCCCTCACAAGCCCTCTGCTCGATACTCATCTGCAAAAGATCCTTACCTTTATATAATATCTCACCCTTGGTTACGGTAAACTTACCATCTCCTGCGATAACAGCAGCCAATGTACTCTTACCATTGCCATTAGGTCCCATAATAGCATGTATTTCACCAACATTAATGGTTAGATCTAGTCCTTTTAGTATCTCCTTATCTCCTATTGATACATGTAAATCTTTAACCTCTAATAATTTCATTCTTTCTCTTCGTTTTTATTATCGTATAGATTACCTCTTGTTACAAATATTCTGCAAATATATAACAAAAAGTTCTAAACAATCAAAAAATACTCTATTTTTTTATACTTATCTTAGATACTTGTCTA
>CAVAII010000017.1:0-17783 GCA_963588535.1 Erysipelotrichaceae bacterium
ATACAAGACAATTATAACGATAAACATTCTAAGACTTGCACCCAAACAACGAGAGAGCATAAAAAAGAAACTGCCTGTTTTGTGTGAGTGAGTGCCGTAACGAGTCTCCAAATACTTATATATACTTATCAAGTTCAACTTATAATACAACGGCATCAAGACAAAGGAGATAACCAAATAACCAAGAAAATATCCAAAGACCATTAGCATATAGGTAAACATTCGGTCATTTACCCAGCCAGGTACGCTCATAAAGGTTACGCCTGATAAGGATGCACCAATCATTCCGTAAGCGACAACGAACCAAGGTGATTTCTTATTTCCCTGAAAGAATGCTTTGCTATCTGCTTTCCTCGATGTTAGGTAGGTTATAGCAAAGAGCAACAGTGTGTAAGCAATAAAGGCTATGAATATTATCGTTTCCATTGTGGTTATGTTTGTTAGTTAGTTATAAGGTTATGATAGTGTAGGGCGTTGTAGTCTGTATTCTCTAATTATCAAGCATAGAGTAAAGATACTTGCCAATACGTCTGCGGTAGGGGCTGCGAACCAAACACCATCTACTCCTATGAAACGTGGCAATATAAGTAGTATAGGGATTAGGAATATTGCCTGTCTTGTTAGCGATAGGAATAGGGCTTTCTTTGGTTGATTCATACTAGCAAAGAAGTTCGTGCCGATAACTTGTAGACCTATTATCCAATAACCGCACATATTCTTATGAAATGCGTCTATTGTTATGGATATTAAATCTTTATCCAAAGCAGAATTGTCGCCTGCGAATAGTCTTGTTATAGGATAAGGGAATATCTCGCAAATCAAGCAACCGCAAATCGAGACAATTAGAGCCAATACTACCGTTAGCCTGAATGTCTTCCACATACGGTCACGGTTCTTTGCTCCAAAATTGTAGGCTACTATCGGTTGCATACCCTGTGATAGACCTAAGATAACCATAAAGAACAAAAATGCTATACGATTGACGATACTAAACGCTCCGACATGCAAATCGCCGCCGTATTTCAATAAGTTATAGTTCTGTAACATAACTATAAAACAACCAGCAGCGTTAGTAAAGAAGTTAGGCGACCCTATAACAAAAGAACGTTTGACGATGTTCCAATCCAAATAGAATTTGTCCTTTTCCAAATACACAACTCTATCACGACGAAGGAATATGAAAAACAATATCAAACAGCAAATTATCTGAGATATAACCGTAGCCCAAGCAGCACCTGCAACACCCATATTGAATACAAAGATAAATATAGGAGCCAAGATAACATTGATTAGAACTGAGATAAAGGTCATATTCATTGCTGTTACTGGGTAGCCACTGACTCTTAAAATAGAGTTAAGACCCAAATACATGTGTGAGAATACGTTTCCTATCAATATAACTCTCATATATTCTCTTGCAGCAGGTAAGGTATTCTCACTTGCACCAAAGAATATTAAGATAGGATCCAAAAAGATTAGACCGACTATGGCAAAAGCCAAACCAAGTACGAAGTTTAGGATAATTACATTAGATAGGACGACTCGGGCTTTATCATAATTCTTTTCACCCAAATATATTGAACACAAAACACTTGCACCCACTCCGACCAACGAACCAAAAGCGGCTGCCAAGTTCATAAACGGACCTGTAAGTCCCACACCTGCTATACTGTATGCTCCCAAATGGCCGATAAAGATACCATCTACTATATTATATAGCGAGGACGCAACCATAGCCGCAATAGCAGGCAAAGCAAACTTGATTAGTAATTTACTAATCTTCTCTCTTCCTAAGAGTAATGCTCGTTCTTCGTTCATAGAATAAACAAAATTATCTTTTTTAAAGACAGTTCCTTAAAACTAATTAATTCTCCGACAAAGGATTCATTTTTCTGTACTTTATAGCCCAATGAGTAAATATGGCTAAGAATATAACTGCCATCATAACTCCGCAAAGTACGCTAACGGTATAGTTAAGTGATAGACCCTCAGGTGCATATAGTATATAACAAGTACAAACGGCTGTCATAAACATAGCAGGTATAAGGGTGATGATGAATTGTCTATGATGTTTGAATAAATACACCGTACAAGCCCATAGAGTAAAGATAGAGAGTGTTTGATTACTCCAAGCAAAGTATCTCCATAGGACATCGGCGTTGATATTCATTATAAGAAATGTTGCAGCAAACATTGGTATAGCGATAAGCAAACGTTTTAGTATCGGTTTTTGATCCAAATGTAAGAAATCTGCTATAATTAATCTACCACTTCTTAGGGCTGTATCTCCCGAAGTAATAGGTGCAACGACTACTCCGATAATTGCTAATACACCTCCGACAGTACCTAACCAGCCTTTGCAAATAGTAGATACAATTTCGGCAGTCTCATGTCCTTCGGCAGCGTATTTTTGTAAGGCTAAGATACCATTAGGACACTCAGGATACATAGAAGCAAAGAATGAAGAAGCACTTGCAGCCCAAATCAAAGCAACAATACCCTCGGTAACCATAGCACCATAGAAAACTCGGCGACCATAACGCTCGTTGGTTATACATCTTGCCATTAGAGGAGATTGAGTTGCGTGAAAACCACTAATAGCACCGCAAGCGATAGAGATAAACATCATCGGGAACAATGGCAACCCTTTTGGATGAACGCTCGATAGACCAGTCCAAACCTCAGGTATAGGGGCGTTGGTGCGGAATATTGAGAACAATAGACCAAGTGCCATAAAGATAAACACAAAACCAAAGATAGGATATATCTTGCCGATGATTTTGTCGATAGGTAATAGAGTTGCCAAAAGGTAATAGACAAACACTATTATACCAAATATAGTAACGCTAATCTTTGGTGCTAATCCGTGTAGCAAGGCAGCAGGCTGAGATACGAATACGGCTCCTACCATAATCAACAAGAAGACAGTAAAGATAAGCATAACGGTCTTTACTTTTTTGCCTAATTGTGAACCTACTATCTCGGTTAGACTGGCACCATTTTGACGAATGCTAATCATAGCAGAAGTAAAATCGTGTACTGCTCCTGCGAATATAGTACCCAAGACTATCCAAATAAAAGCAGCAGGACCAAACATTATACCCATAACGGCTCCGAATATAGGGCCTGTGCCGGCTATGTTAAGGAATTGTATTAGAAACAATTTCCACCATGGCATTGCTATGTAATCCACTCCATCGGGATTAACAATAGCAGGAGTTTTCCTATTGTAATCAACCTTGAAAACCTTCTCAACTACTTTGCCATAGAATATATAACCGACTATCAATAAGACTAATGCAGATATAAAACTAATCATAATTTTGTGTGTTTTTATAGTTTATAAATGAATTTGCAAAATTACAAATTTTATCACACATAGAGCAATATTGTACGGCAAATTCTGTACAAAAAAAATAGAGTTAGAGAATATTGCGATGGATTTTAGGTCTACTTCAATAAGGTTAGATATTGTTTTGAGAGGGAATAAAAAATGATAATCAAGAAAATAACTTACATTCTTAGAATAAGAAAGATAATGTGTGGGAGTGGAGAGAAAAAGCAAGAATTATAGATTTATTTTTGTAAATAGTGTATGTATGATAAAAAATTCGTATCTTTGCACCCAAAATACATAGAGAAATTATGACAAAAGACAGAAAGGCTGCCGAATTACTTGTCAAAATTGCTGTTAAGGCGATACAAGACAAATTAGGAAAAGATGTTACACTTATAGACTTTGAGAATGTGAGTGGCTCATTATTTGAATTTTACGTTATTTGTACGGCTAATTCTCCCTCACATGCCGATACTTTGGCAGAGAATATAAGAAAGAAAATAAAAGAGGAAATGGACTTGAAACCTACTAAGGAAGAGGGTTTGCAGAATTGTCAATGGGTGCTTTTGGACTATTTTGATGTTATTATACATATATTCTTGCCTGAGGTTAGAGAGTTCTATAACATAGAGAATATGTGGAAGGATATCAAACAGACACATTATGAAGATGTTAATTAATTAAGATTATGGCAGACAAAAATAAAAAAGAATTTAAGGTCAATCCAATGGGTGATAATAAAGGCAAAAAGCGTATAAATATCACATGGATATATATTGTTACCTTGATAATAATCTTGTTCTTGTGGGTAAATGGCGGAGGTGAGTCAAAGATAGACAAGAAAGTAACTTGGGATAAATTAGAAAAAGTCCTCTTAAAGAAGGATTATAGCAAAATAGTAGTTGTTAATCAACAATTTGCCGAGATTACTATCAAGACTGACGCTATTCGTAGAGATACCCTATACAGAGATTTGTTCTCCTCTGACGGAGGACTGTTCTCTGATAGCAATGAGGATATCAACAAACTAAATGCAAGATATGTCTATGAGTTTGTTAATTTCGATGATTTTAGGGGACAACTCCAAACCATAGAAGACCAGTGGATTGCGAAGGATACAACGGATAAGAATCTTACTCAATTAGAAAAACAACAGATTATAGCCAAAGACCGTATAAGTCTACAAAGCGAGACAAGAAAGAGTCTATTCGATGGCGTAGGCGGTTGGGTATTGTCTATGATAGGAATAGTCTTGTTCTGGGTTATATTGTTCCGTTTGATGAATAGAAGTTCTGGCGGTGGATCCAATGGCGGTATCGGTGGAATGTTCGGCGTTGGCAAGAGCAAAGCAAAACTCTATGAGAAAGGTAAAAGCGTAGATGTAACCTTTGCAGACGTTGCAGGATTAGAGGAAGCAAAGATTGAGATAAAAGAGATAGTCGACTTCTTAAAGAATCCTACCAAATACACCAAATTAGGTGGTAAGATACCAAAGGGTGCATTGTTGGTAGGCCCTCCAGGTACTGGTAAGACATTATTAGCCAAAGCCGTAGCAGGTGAAGCAAAGGTGCCATTTTTCTCTATGAGTGGTTCGGATTTCGTAGAGATGTTTGTTGGCGTTGGTGCATCGAGGGTAAGAGATTTGTTTGCTAATGCAAAGGCTAAAGCACCTTGTATCATATTTATAGACGAGATTGACGCAATAGGTAGAGCCAGGGGTAAGAGTTTGGCTTCGGGTGCTAACGATGAAAGAGAAAACACTCTTAATCAACTCTTAACCGAGATGGACGGCTTTACTCCAAACGCAGGCGTTATCATTTTGGCAGCAACTAATAGAGCGGAGATTTTGGATCCTGCATTGCTTAGAGCAGGTAGATTCGATAGACAGATATATGTAGAACTTCCTGATGTGAATGAGAGAGAGGCAATTTTTAAGGTTCACATGCGTGGTTTGAAATTTGATAAAAAAGACGTTGATGTTAGATTCTTGGCTCGTCAAACGCCAGGATTTTCGGGTGCTGATATAGCAAATATCTGTAACGAGGCTGCTTTGTTTGCTGCAAGGCATAATCACCCGATGATAACAAGACAAGATTTCTTGGAGGCTATCGATAGAATAGTTGGTGGTATGGAAAAGAAAAACAAAGTCATATCGCCGAAAGAGAAAGAGAGAATTGCTTATCATGAGGCAGGTCATGCATCTGTTAGTTGGTTGAGAGAATACGCTAACCCATTGATTAAAGTAACGATAGTGCCTCGTGGTCAGGCTTTGGGGGCTGCTTGGTATGTTCCTGAGGAAAGACAGATAACCACTAAGTCTCAACTAATAGATCAATTGATATCTTTGCTCGGCGGAAGAGCCAGTGAGGAGATTGTTTTCGGAGAGGTTTCAACAGGTGCGTTGAATGATTTGGAGCGTGCTACCAAAATGGCTATCAGTATGATAACCTATTATGGTTTGGACGAGAAAATAGGCAACCTTTCATATTATGATTCATCTCCAAACAGGGATTATTCGTTTGGTAAGCCATATAGTGAGAAAACTGCCGAACTAATTGATCAGAGAGTTAGAGAATTGATTGATGATGTGTATAATCAAGCCAAACAGATTCTTTTGGATAATAGAGAGAAGTTGGATAAATTGGCTAAGATCCTAATAGACAAAGAGGTTATATTTAGAGAGGATGTTGAGGAAATATATGGTCCTCGTCAATGGGACGATGGTATAGAGGGTATCAAAGATATGGTAAATAAGAAGGACGAAGATAAGACTAAGGACGCTGATTCTACTACCACTACCGACACTGATACCACTGCTGATAGTACTACAACTACCACTAATACAGATCCTTCTAACGAATACTCTACTACAATTACTCAGCCTACAATAGATAATCCTCAACCGAAGAATCAAGACGCTAAGGATACACAAACAGAGGAAGATAACTAAACAATAGAATAAATATATGTAGGGTTAGAAAGATGAAGAATAGTTTAGAGAAAGAAAAAATACTAAAACTATTGAGACATTCGCTAATGAATGCTTCTGAAACGGTAACTACCTTTGAGGTAAATGAGGATATTTTTGCACCCTCTAAGGAAGATCCTGTAATGGAGGTGGCTAAGAAACTAACCGAAGGTAAGGGTAAATTTGTTTATTGTCAGAATGAAGAAGAGTTATTTGAGAACTTAAAGAATTTAGCACATTACAGAAATTGGACTCAATACAATGCGTATTCTTCTAATCTCCAACTATATTTGCAAGCAAATGGATTAAATTCTGTACTTGCTGACCCATCGGTTAATGTAGGTATCTCGCTTTGTCAAGGAATAGTGACCAACACAGGTAGTATTATTATTACCTCTACTCAAGGTGCAGGGACTACGCTTACGCATTTTCCACAGATAATGATAGTTATAGCGATGGCTTCTCAAATCTATACTTCATACAAACAAATCCTAAACCAATTCACTGATGCTCTGCCCGAGTGGATAATGTCTATCAAATCGGGTACACTAATTGAGGAGGAAATCAAAGAATTGTACTTGTTTATTGTAGATGAATAATTTTCGTAAAAATAATAACAAACTATCTGATCTATAAGAAAAGAGAATATTATAAACCAAAAACAACCATATAATAATGAGCAACCTTGCAAAGCGAACAATAACAGGAGCGATATATGTCTTAAGCGTAGTGTTAGCAATATACCTCGATAAGAAGGTTACGAGTATATACTTTTTCGTAGTCTCTATGATAGGTTTGTGGGAGTTCTATCAGGTAAGCAAGGCAAAAGGGGATATCAAACCTAACAAATATGTGGGTTTCTTACTCGGCATACTTACTTATTGTATGTTTGCTTCGTTAGTTTTTGGTGATATTCTTTTGAAAATAGGTATGTTAGGTACGATATTAATATTTTTCTACCTATTAGTATACGAACTTTTGATAGAGCCTAATCACCCCTTTACTAATATAGCATACACTGTTTTGGGTGTTGTTTATGTGGTGGTGCCGTTTGGTTTTGTCAATCTTATTGTACATTATTATAATGTATCATACGCACCGATACTAATGTCGTTGTTTATCTTTGTTTGGTGTAATGATACTTTTGCGTACTTGGTAGGAAGGAAATTGGGTAAACATAAACTCTTTGAGAGAATATCTCCGAAGAAGACTTGGGAAGGTAGCATTGGCGGTTTGGTATTTACTATTATATCTGCCGTAGTTGTTTCTCTATTCTTTAAGGAATTGAGTATGTTGGAATTTGTGTTGATTGCTGTGGCAGTTGCCGTAGTTGGTACATTTGGAGATTTAATAGAGTCTATGTTCAAACGACAGATGGGAGTAAAAGATAGTGGAAATATATTGCCTGGACATGGTGGTATATTAGATAGGTTCGATTCTATGATAACAGTACTGCTTTTTATGGGTTTTCTAACTATTCTTTCAATGACTTGCTAACAAACTATAACAGATACTAAACAGAGTAAGAAGAAAAAACTAAATATTATGTATATTCATAAAGAAGGCTATAAGATTTCATTCATAACTATAATTTGTTTTGTAGTTTTGACTTGCGTTGTACTTATCTTTGCAAAAGGTTGGATTAAATGGGCGTTAGAGGCGATGCTTGTTGTGGTAAGTTTCTTTATTATACGTTTCTTTCGTATTCCTAATCGTGAGATTTTGGATAATCCTCAAAAGGTAGTTGCTCCTGCCGATGGAACAGTAGTAGTGGAGGAACAAGTATTTGAGAATGAGTACTTGAAGTGTGATTGTTTGCAAATCTCTACTTTTATGTCTCCTAATAATATTCACGTTAATCGCTATCCTATATCGGGTAAGATTGTCTATGTTAGGTATTATGGCGGTAAGAAACTATATGCTCGTAACCCTAAATCATCTCTTTTGAACGAAAGGACAAGTGTTTGTATCGAGAGGGAAGATGGTCAAAGAGTGTTGGTTAGACAGATTGCAGGGGCGTTAGCAAGGCGTATTGTTTGCTATGCTCACGAAGGCGAGATGGTACATCAAGGCAGTGAGTTAGGGTTTATTAAGTTTGGTTCTCGTGTAGATTTGTTTATTCCTTTGGATAGTGAGGTTCATGTGGAGATAGAAGACAGAGTAAGGGGTGGACAAAGTATTATGGCAACATTATAAAAAAGGTTTTTGATAGGACAGAAAAACAAGGTTAGAGAAAACGATTAGTGTAAAGAATATGAGAGATTAAGGAGAGAGGATTTTACAATAGAAAAGACACAAAAAGAGAACAGAAAAGGGAAAAAAGGTTTGGAATAAAACATAAATTGTAGCAATAAGAGAGTAAAATATTTTGTGAATACATAAAATTATACTAAATTTGCAACGTAAAAAATATTAATTATATGAATCAAATTGATGTAGTTTCTGAAATAGGACGTTTGAATGGAGTTATTTTGCATACTCCAGGTGTGGAGATTGAGCAAATGACGCCACAAACTATTGGACATGCATTATATAGTGATCTACTTAATCTAAATATAGCACAGAAAGAATATTATTATTTTCAAAAGGTATTGGCTTCTTGGTGCAAAGTTTATGAGGTAAAAGATTTGCTGGCTAAGGTTTTGCAAGAAGACAAAGTAAAGCAAGATGTTCTTAACAAGGTTCTTGACAAAGAGAAGAAAAGATTTCTTTATTTGGAATTATTAGAAGAAAATCCTGATGATTTGGCTCAATATCTTATTGAGGGATACCCATATAAAGAGGGTATGCACCCTATTGAGTACAAGGAAAGGAGATTCGTTTTGGAGCCTTTGTACAATCTTTTCTTTACAAGAGACGCTTCTTCGAGTGTTTATAATCAAGTTCTAATCCATGCTATGCGTACGCAGGTTAGAGAGCGTGAGTCGATACTTATGGAGGCAATATTCCGCAATTATTTTGGTTCTGAGATTATTAACCCGAAATTGATTTCCGATGAGGCTACTACCGAAGGCGGTGATTGCTTAATCGCTAACGAAGATACTTTGTTTATTGGCAATGGTTTAAGGACTAATTCTAAGGGTATTGAGTTCTTGACTAATTGGTACGCTGCTCGCAAACCAAAACAGAGAATCCTTGTTCAGCAATTGCCTACAAGTAGAGATTCTTTCATACATTTGGATATGGTTTTCAATTTCTTGGACAAAGATAAGTGTATTGCTTACGAGCCGTTGATTTGTAAGCGTAATACTTCTTTCACTACAACGGTTATCGATATAGATCATGGCAATATTTCGTACAAAGAATATCCTTGTTTTATGGACGCAACTAAGGCTTTGGGATTTGATTTACAGCCTATTGCTTGTGGTGGTGATGACCTTTGGATGCAAGAGAGAGAACAATGGCATTCGGGTGCTAATTTCTTCTGTATGGGAGAAGGACAGATAATAGGTTATGGTAGAAATACGCATACGATTGATAACCTAAATAAACATGGTTTTGAGGTTATTGAGGCAGAGGATGTAGTTAGTGGCAAAGTGGATTTGAATGAACATCGTAGATTTGTCGTTACTATTCAAGCCAGTGAGTTGCCGAGAGGTTGTGGCGGAGCAAGATGTATGACGATGCCTATTTCAAGACAAAAAGTAGAGTGGAGATAACAAAAAAATAAATAAACAAACATAATGAAAAAGTATAGAATACTTAACAATTGTATCGGATGGGCAGTATTTATAATAGCAAGTATTGTCTATTTGATGACAGCGGAGCCGACTGCTTCGTGGTGGGATTGTGGTGAATACATTGCAACAACGAATAAATTGGAAGTAGGACACCCACCAGGAGCACCAACATTTCAATTAATTGGTAGATTATTTTCCATGTTAGCAGGTTCGGACGTTTCGAAAGTGGCTTTGATGGTAAATAGTATGAGTGCCATTTGTAGTGGTCTAACAATATTGTTCTTATTCTGGAGTATAACTTTGTTAGCAAAGAAACTTGTACTTGCTAACTCTAAGAAAGAGATGGCATTAGCAACAGAAGAGATGACAATATCACAGATGATTGCTATATTTGGTAGCGGTGTTGTTGGAGCACTAGCATATACTTTTTCGGATACGTTCTGGTTCTCAGCCGTAGAAGGTGAGGTTTATGCAATGTCGAGTTGTTTTACCGCAATAGTATTCTGGGCTATTCTTAAATGGGACGAACAATCCGAAGATACTCACAACCTAAGATGGATTATTCTTATTGCCTTCTTAATCGGTGTTGCTATCGGTGTCCACTTGTTGAATATCCTAACAATACCAGCAATTACATATATAATCTACTTTAAGAAATATCCAAAAACAACTTGGAAAGGTTTCCTTTTAGCAGGTATTACTTCTATTATAGTAGTTGCTTTGGTGATGTATTTCATTATACCAAAACTTGTTGATTTTGCATCATACTTCGAAGTATTCTTTGTTAACGGAATAGGATTGCCATTCAATAGTGGTACGATTATCTATTTTATACTATTGTTTGGTTTGATAATCTTTGGACTTTATTGGACGAAAAAGAAAGCCAAACCTTTGTTTAATACGGCTATCTTGTCTATATTATTCCTTATTTTAGGATATTCTACATTTGCTACTTTGGTTATTAGAGCCAATGCAAATACTCCTATAAATGAGAACGCTCCAAAGGACGCTGTTGCACTATTGACATACCTTAATAGAGAGCAGTACGGATCTACTCCTTTGATATATGGTCCTTACTATACAGCACAAGTAAAGCGTAACGCAAATGGTGAGCCAGTGTACGAATACTCAACCAAATACGTTAAGGATACTATTAACAAACGCTATACAAAAGTAGTTAGAGCCTCTTCTCCTAAATGGGACGATAGCGGATCTACATTGTTCCCTCGTATGTATTCAACTGACGAAAGCCGTCGTCATATTCAATACTATAAGATGTGGACAGGTAAGGGTGAGAATGATTATGCTAAGCCTTCATTTTCGGACAACTTGACTTATTTCTTCCGTTATCAAGTCAATCACATGTATTGGCGTTACTTTATGTGGAATTTCGTTGGTAGACAGAACGATATACAGTCTTACGGTTTGAATTATGAGAGTTCTCCTGCCGAAGCCTCTAACGGACAAAAGGATTTGACACACGGTAATTGGATAAGCGGTATTAAATTCTTGGACGAGATGCGATTAGGTCCTCAATCAAATCTACCACAAGACTTACAAGAGAACAAAGGTCGCAATACATTGTATTTTCTTCCGTTGATATTGGGTTTAGTTGGTTTAATTTATCATTTTAGACGTAATAAGAAGGATACATTTGTAGTCTTTTTGTTATTCTTTATGACAGGTTTAGCGATAGTTATATATCTTAACCAACCACCTTCGCAGCCTCGTGAGAGGGATTATGCATACGCTGGTTCGTTCTATGCCTTTGCTATTTGGATAGGATTGGGAGTTTTGGCGTTATGTGATTGGCTGCAAAAGATTAAACTCAATGCAACCATTAAGAATAGTGCTATTACGGCGATTTGTCTATTGGCAGTACCAGTGTTAATGGCTTGTCAGGAATGGGACGATCATGATCGTAGCGATCGTTATATGGCAAGAGACTTTGCACGCAATTATTTGGAGAGTTGCCGTCCTAATTCAATACTTATAACATTTGGTGATAACGATACATTCCCTCTTTGGTACGATCAAGAGGTTGAAGGCATACGTACTGATGTTCGTGTTTTGAATTATACTCTTTCGGGTATGGCATGGTATGTTGAGCAACTATATAATAAGGTCTATACTTCGGATAAAGTCAAATTTACTTTGGATAAAAGTGTTTATGGCTTAGGACAAGATCTTAATTGGGTAAAAAATTCAACTGATACGATGGAGTTAGAGACTGCCTTGAAGAATATCATAAAGGCGAACGGCAATCAAGAGCCTTTCTCGTATATGTCTCACGTTAAGGATTATGATTGTATAACAGTCGTTCCAACTAATAATTTCAAGATCTCATTTGATAAGAAGAAGGCTGCCGAACAAGGTATTTACCCTGATAGTTTGGTAGATGGCCAAAAGGGTGAGTTCGTATTTTCTATTCCTACTAATGATTTGGACGGTCAGGGTAGATTCAAATACGCACAACTTGCACGTCAGGAACTTATGTTATTAGATATCTTGGCTACTAACCATTTCGAAAGACCTATTTATGTAGTTAATCCATATCTATTAAGAGATGTGATACCTAATATCTTGGATTACGTTGTTCAAGAGGGTATGGTTTATCGTATTGTTCCTTATCATACTAATAAACAATACACAGACAAGACTTACGACTTATATACTAAGACTTTCACTTGGGGTAATGTTAATAAGGAGGGTGTTTATTTGGAGAACGCCGTAACTGTTAGCAACTCAAAGGCTTCTCGTCAATCTATGTCTATGTATGCACAATATTTAGTAAGTAGAGGAGAGAATCAAAAGGCATTGAATGTCTTGGATAAGGCAGTAAAAGAGTTCCCTAATAGCAAACTTCATTACGATAGAGCAGATGTCTTACTTGCTCAAACCTATTGTCTTGCAGGTAATAAGGCTAAAGGTAAGGAAGTATATAAAGGAATAATCGACTACTACACACAATACGTTAATTACTACGATCAATTCAAAGGCAAGAAGGCTCGTTCGGTTGAGGGCGATAGAACATTGTCTATTGCTATACTTGCTCAACTATATAACGATATTCAGAAATACGGATTTACAGATTTGACCAAACAAATCGAACAAATACCAAGTATCTCAACGTATTTGTCTTCTATGCAGTTTAGTAGTGAGTTTAATTCCATAGTAACTACGATTAACGCTGCTTCCCAGCAACTTAACGACCCAAGCAAGAAGGCTGAGGCTATAAAGAGTTTTGTTGATGTTTTGAAAAAAATAGAGAAAAGCACAGAAGCGATAGAGACTTCTGAATTAGGAGACAATGTTAGTCAAGTAGTTCAGTTTATCTATAACAATTCTCTAAGAAGTAACGCAACCGAAGTTATTCAATACATTAGCAATAGTGCTGTCTTGTCTTCTTATCTAAATAAGGGACAAGCAGGTCAAGCCAATATAGGAATGTTGCAATAAAAGAAAAGTTGATAAATAATCGATATGACAGCGTCTGCCGTTTTAGTAAAATCTAACGGCAGACTTTCTTTTTTAAGTCTAAAAAATTCTGCCGAATAAAAAAACTAATTCGACCATTCATCAGAATAATTCGACCAATTAGGAAAATCTTTCGTCCAAATATTTCAGTAAGACGTTAGAGAGTTTGTATAAAACGCTTAATGATTTTGATAGGACGTTAGAATCTTTCGGTGGAACGTTCAGTTGTTTAGATAGGAAGTGAAAAAAAGTCCTATTTATACTTATTAATTAAATAAGTGAAAAGACACGAACAACAGAGTGTTTGTTAAATAGAAAAGGATAAGAATAAAAAGAAAGAAGGGAAGAAGTTAGTTATTTCTTTTGTGGAAATAGTTGTTGGATTTGATTATCGTTTGGTTCGTAACTATCTTTTTTGTCGGCCTTGTTACGTGGTAAAATATTGTATTTGATTTGTTTCCACTTGCCATTTTCAAAATACAAACCAATCACCTCACCCGATGGAACATAGTATTGATAAAAACCATCCATACCACTAATAGTCGGCTCTAAACTATCAAAGAAAATCATTTTCTCTTTCAATGTTTGATTAGGTTCTTTCTCAAATGGTTGTGCTTTATGAAATAGTGTGTTCTTTGCTTTCTGATTTGTTGTAATATCGTAATACTGAACATCATAACTTAGAGTAAAGGCAGCCTCTGTTGAGTATTCAAAGACATAACGCATTCTCTCTTTTTGCTTATAAAACACACTTTGACCAAAGATAGGTTTTCCGCTATTTTGCTTAAAACTAATAGGTTCAATAACTCTCTTGCGAGAATAGATATCATTACCATCCCAACCCAAGAGTACATAATAAGTCTTGTTATCGTACTTATTCTCAATTAGTTCATAATATACAGCACCCAACCAAGTACTATCCGAAAGTTTCTCTTTTTCTACTTCGGGTAAGTCCTCACTTTTGTCGAATAATCTGTATGTTTCGTACTCCGAAGTCTGATTATTCTTTGCTTGCACAAAACCATAATTCTCAAAACTACCATTATCGTCTTGCAAAGACCAAGTAATAATCCTAAATTGTTTATCCTTAGAGGTTAAGATACTTATTTTATCAAGTTTTTCAAACGCATAGAAGAAACTTTTCTCCATACTAAGAGCGTCTTCTAACTCGGAAATAAATTTTTCATTTGCCAAAAATCTCTCATTCGAGGCATTAGAGGAATACATCTCCTGCATAAGCGTGTCAAGAATCATTTCCATACCTTGCATTTGGTATTTGTTCTGTGAAAAAACGTTCCAACTATTACCAAATAAGATAATTACAAAACTAATAAACAATAAATTACGTTTCGTATGCGAAATAAAAGACTTGTTATTCATAAGCGTTTCCTCCTTCTTTACTATAATTATAGATTATTAGCAAAAGATACATTAAATATCAATATCACCTTCAAAAACTTTCTCGGCAGGACCAATTAGTTTGATACTGCTAAATTCGTTCTCTACTTTGTTGTATTCTACTGAAAGGGTGTCAGATAGAGTATTGACCGTAACCTTGTGTGTACCGTCTTTGAAACGTTTTTTAATGCTCAAAGCCAAACAAGACGCCACAACGCCAGTACCGCATGACAAAGTCTCCGCCTCAACTCCTCGCTCGTAGGTGCGAAGTATGATATTTTCCTTATCCAGGACTTGCACAAAATCCACATTTGCACCATTATATTTCTCAAAACGAGTATCTTTGCGAAGCAATCTACCCTTTGTCTCAACATTTACTTTCTTTGCATCACGCACAAACGTAACGAAATGCGAAGTACCGCTATCTACCCAAATACCATCATCAAATATCTCTATTTTAGTAACGTTGTTCATCTTCAATTCTACTAAATTAGAGTTAGTTATGCGTGCAAAATACATTTTCTCAGCACATGCAAAAGAGACTACATCGTTCTTTACGGCATGAATATCTTTTGCGAACATAGTAATCGCCCTTCCGCCGTTGCCACACATCATTCCTGTACTACCATCAGGATTATAGAAAGTCATCTTAAAATCTGCCATCGCCGTTTGTCCTAATACGATAACGCCGTCCGATCCTATACCATAATGGCGGTTACATAGTTGTTGGATTTGCGAGCAGGTTAGATTCGTATTGTTTTTCCTATTGTCAAACAAAATAAAATCGTTGCCAGTGGCTTGATATTTATAAAAATGTAGACGCATAAACTATTTGATTTATAATTATTTGGATTAGTTATTAGAGTTTTTTTCTTTGTCTTTACCTGTTAGGTGTTGTAGTTCGGCTTTTAGTTTGTCTATTTGACTATTCTTTTCGTCCAATAAACACTTGTCTTTGTAGGCTTTATTAGAGATAGTTATAGTTTGATAAAGTATGAAAATTAGACAAGCAATCACAACAATCAAACCTAATGTAAAGGTCAAAGGTATTTTGTCCTCGAAACTTGAAATTTGTATCAGTATCATAATGACAATCAACAAACAAGCAAGCAAAACAACAAAAACATTTCTTACTGTTATCTTATTCATCATTATCTTGTTTTTTTTCTTATTACCGACTACTGCAATCCTTAGTTGAGTAGTCGGTAAAAGAAAATTATTGTTTAATCTATTTATTTTCCCAAGAAATATTCTCTATTATTTCTCTATTCTGATACGTGCATCTACTGCAACTATCTCTTTCATAGATCCTAATAGAGGGTTAAGATCCATCTCGGCAATCTCAGGAGCGGCTTGTACCAATGCTGAAACTCTTGCAATTTGTTCTGCATACAAGTCCTCATTAACGCCTTCCTTACCTCTAACACCTTGAATAATCTTGTAGCCTTTCAAAGAATGAATCATCTCTTTTGCTTCTTTTATTCCAATAGGTGCAAGGTTAGAACGAACGTCTTTCAATACCTCGATAAAGATACCACCTAAACCGCATAATACCTGATGTCCAAACAATGGTGTGCGGATAGAACCGATATAAACCTCTGTTCCTTCGTACATGTGGTAGCATTGAACAGCGTAAGTGTCCTTAATTTTGATTAAACGTTGGAATTCTTTTCTTACATTCTCTTCTCCCTTAACATTTAATGAAACTCCGCCAACATCACTCTTGTGAATAGGTCCAACTACCTTCATTACAACAGGATAACCAACCTTGTTAGCAAAATCAACTATCTCTTGTTCCTTATCAGAAGAGATATCAACAGTATGATTTATACCTGCAACGTCAAACAATTCGTTGATTACTTTTACATCTATATAACCATTATCGCAACGATCTATAATAGAACGGATCTTTTGCGTATCTATCTCAATTAGATCATCTTCCTCAGATGGAGCAGGAGTATTTACTATTCTGCTAACTGCGTTACCAAAGACAGTCTCGTCAGGGAAATAAGTATTACCCTTTGATACAAAATCCTTTACTTCATCGCCTGCTACAAGTGTAGAAGGTAGGATAGGGAAGATAGGTTTTTTAGCAGTCTTTAATCTCTTATCCAATACGTTATATGCTTCGTAAATAGGCAATAAACCTGGTGTACCGAAGATAACGCACATAGCATCGATATTGTCTAATTTGTTATCAACAGTATCGATAATTGTGTCTAATTGTTCAGGAGTACCTGTTGCTAAGAAGTCGATTGGGTTAGCAACTGAAGAACCTGGGAATAACTTAGTTAATAATTCCTCAGCGATAGAACCTTCTATCTTAGGGATATTCATACCGCATTTACTCAAAGCATCGGTTAGCATAACTGCAGGACCACCAGCGTGAGTTACGATAGCAATATTCTTACCTTCGAATTGAGGATATGTAAAAATATTAGCAACTGTTACCAATTCCTCTCTACCATAGCATCTTACGATACCTGCTTTTCTGAATAATGCGTCTACTGCTACATCGTCAGTTGCCAAAGCACCTGTGTGTGAAGAAGCAGCACGAGAACCTGCAGCCGAATAACCAGCCTTAACAGCAGCAATTCTACAACCTTTCTTGATTAAGGATTTAGCATGTTTAAGAAGTTTTTGTGGCTTTTTGATGTTCTCAATATAAAGCATTATAACACGTGAAGAAGTCTTAGGATCAAATACTTCATCGTGATATTCCAACAAATCTTCTATACCAAGTTGAGCAGAATTACCAACAGCCCAGCAATGATTGAAGTGAAGACCTTGTTGAATACCTATATCCATTATAAAACAACCAGTTGCACCAGAACCTGTGATGAAATCAACACCACGATCAGAGTGTGTAGAGAATGGTTGTGAGAATATAGCGTGATGATATGGAGTAAAGATACCTGTACAG
>CAVAII010000018.1:0-3897 GCA_963588535.1 Erysipelotrichaceae bacterium
CCTAATGTTAGGTCCAAAACAGTAGAAGGCACTGAGGCAATATCACCGATATCAATACCAAAATCAATAAGTGAGGAATAAGTCTCATATATCAATTCGGCATTCTTATAGATTTCGCCCTCATCATTCTCTCTCGGTACAGAGGTAACTAACAAAGGGTGACCTAATTGATCAATTATCGCATTAACTATATTACTCTGCAAGATACGAATACCTATTGTCCGCTTCTTGTTTTGAAATATTTTAGGCGTTAGGTTACTTGCCTGCAAAACCAAAGTAAACAAACCCGTAGATAAGGATTTAATAAAAACAAATTGATGATTACTAATAGGTTTTATATAAGACGATGCCATAGAAAGAGACGAACAAAGAATAGAGAAATTACTTTTTTCGAGTTTCTTTCCTTTCAACTCGGCAAGTTTATTTGATGCTTTCTTGGAATGTATATCGCACACAAAGGCATAAAGAGTATTTGTGGGCACAAGTACTATTCCATCATTTTCTAATATAGAGACGATAGTATTGACTTGTTTTGGTGCAATATTATCTTCATATAATCGTAATAACATAATAATGTTGTTTGTTTTGTTTTGCAAAAATACATATTTTTTATAACTTTGCACTTCAAAACTATAATATTAATCAACTTTATACAATAAATAATAGCATGAACGCACAAGAGAAAACCATAAAATACGAGACTCTACTACCACAAATACAAAGTGTTATCGCTAATGAAAGCGATCTAATAGCCAATATGGCAAATATATCTTCTATGTTGCAATATGAGTTTAATTTCTTTTGGACAGGGTTTTATAGAGTTATAGAGGATTGTTTGGTTTTGGCTCCTTTTCAAGGTTCTTTGGCATGTACAAGGATTAAGAAGGGAAAAGGTGTCTGCGGTACCTCATGGGAAAGAAAAGAGAGCATAGTTGTACCCAATGTAGAGGAGTTCAAAGGGCATATTGCGTGCAGTAGTCAGTCCAAAAGCGAGATAGTTGTACCTATTATAAAAGATAATGAGGTTATAGCCGTATTAGATATAGATAGCAAGAGTTTGAATACTTTCGATGAGGTAGATAAACGCTATTTAGAGCAAGTATCTAATATGCTTTCTTTAAGAATTTGATATATTTTCTAAGCATATTTATCTAATAATTGCAAAATTTGTGTATCTTTGCAAACTATAAAAACTTATAATAAGAAGTGATAGCAAAAATTCCACTAATACTAAACATAGAAACAGCAACTAATGTCTGCTCTGTTGCTCTAACCAAAGGGAGTAGTGTATTGTCATGTTTGGAAAGCAAAGAAAAGAACGCACATTCTAAGATGTTAGCAATACTAATAGACAAACTTTTCCAAAATACTTATTATACAATAGACGAGTTAGACGCTGTGGCAGTTAGTAAAGGTCCTGGTTCGTACACTGGTCTACGTATCGGAGTATCTTCTGCCAAAGGTATTGCATACGCTAAGGATATTCCCTTAATAGGTGTTGATACTTTGCAAATCTTAGCCCTAAGTGCAAACCAAAGACATCCTAATTGTATGTATTTACCAATGATAGACGCAAGACGTATGGAAGTCTATACATCTATATATAATAGTGAGATGAAATGCGTAAAAAACATCTCGGCAGATATAATTGATGGGGATATTTACACAGATTATTCTTCCGAAAAGATTATTTTGGTAGGCGATGGAGCAAAAAAAAGTAAGCAAGTCCTAACTAATGATCGTTATGTATTAGATGAGGAGATTTATCTAAGGGCAAAAGATATGGCTTTGTTATCTTTCGAGAAGTATAACAACAAAGAATTTGAGGACGTAGCATATTTTGAGCCTTATTACCTAAAAGAATTTGTTGCTATCAAAAGCAAGGTAAAGGGATTGTATAATACTAACGACTAAACTTATAAATCTTATAACAACTAATCAAAAAAAGAGAACAATTGTGGGTAAGAATAAATTAGCAAGATTTAAAGAGAACTTAACGTTTGACAATTTGTTTCAAGTGTCCTTTGAACAAATCAAGGATAACGATTTTAGTTTGAAGGGCAAATGGAGAGAGGAATATTTTAAGAATAATAATCCCATTGTATTGGAATTAGGTTGTGGTAAAGGGGAATATACTGTTGGTTTGGCTAAGATGTATCCCGATAAGAACTTTATTGGTATAGATATTAAGGGTGCAAGATTGTGGAGAGGGTGTAAAACTGCCTTTGAAGACAAGATGCCAAACGTTGCTTTCGTACGTACGCACGTCCAGATGATAGATAAATTTTTTGCTCCTAATGAAGTGAACGAGATTTGGATAACCTTTTGTGATCCACAGCCTAAAAATGAGAATAGGAGATTAACTTGCCCAAGATTTTTGGAAAGATACCGTAGCGTTTTATGCTCAGATGCTATCCTAAACTTAAAAACAGATAGTCAAGAATTATACGATTATACCCTTGATACACTAAAAAATAACAATCATGGCATATTATTTGCCAACAATAATTTGTATTCAAGTGGTTACGAGGGAGACGCAACGCAAATCCAAACCTTTTACGAGAAAAGGTTTTTAGACGAAGGCAAACCTATAACATACATTAGATTTAGATTGTAAAACAGAATTAATAATATTTAAAAACTACACGATAATGAAAAAGACGATTTTAACACTAAGTTTGATATTTTCAAGTTTAGTACTTTTCGCTCAAAGTGAGGAAGAAACTCTTAATAAGTGGATAACTACTTATAACGATTTGAGTACACAGAAGAACTATGACGCCATGATAAGCAATTTCGAGGCTTGTCACGCCGAAGTACCTACATGGGATATGGCTTATTACTACAAAGGTATGGCTGAGTTCAACAAACAGAACTATTCGCAGGCATTACAAGATTTGGCTACCTTTACTCAGACCAATCAAACAATGAATGCTGCTTACTTTATGATGGGAAAAAGTTGCAATGCTTTATCTCAACCAAGCGATGCTTTAACTTATTTGACTACTTACATCTCCAAAGAACCTAACGACAAGAATGGTTATATGGAACAAGCCACTTCTCACCTTGCCTTGAATCAATATGCAGAGTATATCGAAGACTTGAAGAAAGTTACCTCTATTGATGGTAATGACAAGACTGCTTACAAGAATATGGCATCTGCATACGCTATCCTTAAAGACTATAATTCTGCTATAGGTATGTATGACAAGGCTATAGAGTTAGATGCTTCTAATGCCAGCCTTTATTACGAACGTGCTACTTGCAAAGTTGCTTTGAAAACGGCTGAAAGTATTGCTGCTGCCTTAGTAGATTTGAACAAAAGCGAAGAATTGGGCAACACAGACGCAAGATTATATAGTTACAAATACACTTGCTGCAATGCTTTGAAAGATAATCAAGGTGCAATCGATGCTTGTACAAAAATCTTGGAGAGTAGTCCAAATGACTTACGTACTTTGTATAACAGAGGTACAAAATATTATGCTTTAAAGAAATACAAAGAGGCTATTAGCGATATGGATCAAGTTGTTTCTAACGAAAAAGTAGATGCTAAGACCAAATTGAACGCCTTAAAGACTCGTTATATGTGCAAGAAAACACTTAAAGACGTTAAGGGTGCAGCTGCTGATTTGGAGTTGATAAACAAATTATCTGGCAAATAAGATTAGCGAAAGCATAACACACTAAATATTTATATAGAGCGATTTATCGGATATAACTCCTGTAAGTCGCTCTTTTTTTGTTTCTACTTTCGCCCTCGTTTTACTCTTTTTTTTGAGCCAAATTAAAAAATAGAACATTTTCTAAGGGTACGATTTTAGGGGTATAAAACCTTGTCAAAATATTCTGCCAGTTTATCAGAACAAAGTGCCACTTTATCCAAATATTCTGCCA
>CAVAII010000019.1:0-25885 GCA_963588535.1 Erysipelotrichaceae bacterium
GCAGAAGAGAAAGCGTGGTTCGTTTTGAAGACGATTTTCTCCTCGGAGATTAAGATAAAAGAATTGCTTGACAAGAAACAAATCGACTCCTTTATCCCGATGTGCTACAAAATCAAGTTGGTAAAAGGCAAGAAACAGAAAGTACTCGTCCCTGCTATTAACGATTTGATTTTTGTTCATGCAGCCAAGAAGGAGATTGAGGATTTTAAGGCGGAGATTCTTACAATATACAAATACAAAGCCTATTTCCTAACTCGTAAGGAAGGCCTTAAACGCAAGATTGAGACCATACCCGAAAAGCAAATGAGGGAGTTTATCCAAGTAGCGTCTCATTATGATGACGATATTAAGTTTTTCTCTCCTGAGGAAATAGAATTGAAAAGGGGCACAAAGGTAAGAGTTATCGGCGGAATATTCGATGGAGTCGAAGGCATCTTGTTAAGAGTCAAAGGCAAGACACACAAAAGAATTGTCTTGCAAATACCCGGCTTATCGGTAGCCACTTCCTACGTTTCGCCGGATTTAATAGAGATTATAAAAGATTAAACAATGAAAGAAATAAAGATAGCCGTTATCGGTTTGGGTTATGTAGGTCTGCCCTTGGCAAGATTGTTCTCTACCAAGTTTGCAACCATTGGTTATGATATGAACAGTAAGCGTGTCGAGGCTTTGATGCAAGGCCATGACAGCACATTAGAAGTTAGCGATGAGTTATTGCAGGAGGCAATCCAAAAGCATGGCTTTGTCTGCACGGCTAACCTCGACGATATCAAGGACTGCAACTTCTATGTTGTAGCCGTTCCAACGCCTGTCGATGCCAACAACCGCCCTGACTTGCGTCCTCTTTGGTCTGCAAGCGAGACAGTCGGCAAGGTTATAAGCAAAGGCGATGTCGTTGTCTATGAAAGCACCGTCTATCCCGGCGTAACCGAGGAGGAGTGCTTACCAGTAGTCGAGAAGACAAGCGGACTAAAGTTTAATGAAGACTTCTTTGCCGGCTATTCCCCTGAGAGAATCAACCCCGGCGACAAACTCCACACGGTAGAAAAGATCCGTAAGGTTACCTCGGGCTCAACCCCTGAGATTGCCGATTTGGTAGATGGCGTCTATAACTCCGTTTTGGTGAATGGCACACACAAAGCACCGAGTATCAAGGTAGCAGAGGCATCGAAGATAATAGAGAACAGCCAACGAGACGTCAATATCGCCTTTATGAACGAATTGGCAAAGATTTTCAACGCTATGGGTATCGACACTCACGATGTTATCGAGGCTGCAAGTAGCAAATGGAACTTTATCAAACTTTCTCCCGGCTTAGTCGGTGGACACTGCATAAGCGTAGACCCTTATTATTTGATACAGAAAGCACAAGTCTATGGTGTCTTGCCAAGAGTTATGTCTAATGCAAGACGTTTGAACGACGGCATGGGCGACTACGTTGCCAACCGCACCATCAAAGCTATGAACAAGAAAGGCGTCAAGGTCAAGGACGCTAATATCCTTATCCTCGGCATCACCTTCAAGGAGAACTGCCCTGATATCCGCAACACCAAAGTCGTTGATATCTATCACACCCTACACGAGTACACCGACAACATAACTATCTACGACCCATGGGCAAACCCTGACCTCGTTAAGCACGAGTACGGCATCACTATCACCAACACCCTCCCAACCACTCGTTATGACGCCCTTATCCTCGCCGTTGCCCACAAAGAGTTCGAGACGCTTAACCTTCAAACCCTTCTAAACCCTCTTTCTGTCGTCTATGACGTCAAAGGAGTGTTAGACCGCAAGATTGTAGATGATAGGTTATAGAGAAAGAATAGATTTATGAACAATAGCGGTGGGTATAGCCTACAAGAATAGTAAATAATTTAAGACAAGAAAAAGACTATGACACATCTAAGAATAACAAATGTCGGACCTTTGAGAGAAGTTGATTTGGAAATCAAACGTTTTAACTTCTTTATCGGACAACAAAGTAGTGGAAAAAGTACAATAGCCAAGATAATTAGTTATTGTTTCTGGATGGAAAAAGAAATCCTTACCCACCCAAACAAACACGGAGACCTAACCGAGTTTGAAGATACATTTCTTCAACAACTACAAGACTTTCATTACCTACACGGCTACCTTAACAACAACTCTCTTATTGACTACCAAACTGACTACATTCATATCCAAGTAAAAACGCTTAAATGTGTTATATCACTAACCGGAAAACAGACCTATAAACGTGAGAAAATCCTTTATATTCCTGCCGAGCGTAGCATAGCCGTAAGGAATATATCGCAAACCAAAAGGGATAACCTACGAAGTTTTGCAATAGATTTCAATAGTGCAGCCAACTATTACGACCAAAATCACAAAATTCCCCTACTAAACCTCGGTATAGACTATTATCAACAAGTCGAATCGAACGGCAAAGTCATCAATAAGATATCAATCAACAAGAAAGAGGATATTTCTTTGGAAGATGGCTCAAGCGGTTTGCAGAGCGTTGTCCCTGTAGCCATTGCTGTAAATTTCTTTGCCAAGTATTATTACCGAAAAGGTATAGAGGACAAAGTTTTGGACGTTCCACAAGTAGGAGATAGACGTGAAGTGAAAAACTACATTATGGCTAACCAAAAATGGAACGATAAAACGAAAGAGAACACAATAGATAGATTGTTGCGAAGTCATAGAACAAGTTTCGTAGTCGAAGAACCTGAGCAGAATCTTTATCCTACAACGCAAATCGACCTTCTTAATTCCCTTATTGCCATGTGCAACGGCATTCGCAAACACAGATTAATCATCACCACTCACAGCCCTTATATTATTAACCTCCTTAACCTACTAATCAAGGCGAAGGAGAAAGGCAAGACTATTAATAGTGCTGCCTTAGAGTTTGATGACCTAAACGCATACGTTGTAGAAAACGGAATTATCAACGACCTAAAAGTCCAAAACTCTGGCATTAAACTAATCGACACAAGCCTTTTGTCCGAAGATATCAACGCTATCTATAATCAATACGAAGAACTCTAAAAGATGAAGACTTGCATTGATACATATTTCGCCGAGTATTATAATCTGCCCGAGGGTATTAGGATAAAAGAAAATCTAACCAATCAGCCTTTGTTCGACCTTTGGGATAATAAAGACCATTATATCGTAGCCTACAAAGAGGGTTATGCATCGTTTAAGAACACTAACAAAGATACTATTTCAGTTCTTGGTTATGATGATTATATCAAATCGATGGCAAAAAGCAAATTCCAGAAAAATAGACCGAGTTGCGATTTCTTAATAGAGGACAAAGACGCCAATACAATACTTTTGAACGAAATAACCTCATCTTCCAATAATATCGAGGGACTTAAAAAGCCCATACCTTACAGAAAACACAAAGACAGAATACAATATCAAGGCGGTAAATTAGAGAAAGTCGCCTTGCAATTACTCTCCTCTTTACGAACCTTAAGCCAAGTGCCTGAGATAAGTAAGCAATTGCAATCTTACAAAAAGAAAATCTGCCTATGTTCCTACAAACTTTATCTTGGAAGCAATATACCGCAAATCCAAAGCACGCAAATTGCCTTTAATCGTGGCATAATGGAGATAGAAAAGCAAACCAAGAGCGAGGGCATTAAGATAAACAATACCGAGATTGAGCGATTTGGATTTGAATATAGACGAATTTCGCATTCGGATATATTTGTATTGAATTAACCTTTATCAATAAGCATATCGAAGCCTTGTAGATGATAGGTTATAGAGAATAATTTTTTAACTTTATTTCATTAGTTTATGATACGTTATTATGCAAAAGAATGGCCTGTGAGAGACCCGAAAACAGGCAAAGTGGTCAAAAAATATGTCGCAAGACTGACCAATCAACCACGAATAGAGACCAAAGAACTCTGCAATCTTATGGCACTTGATACCACTTTGGCTCCCCCTGAGGCACAATTGGCTATCTCGGAATTAGAGTACCGCATTATACTCGCCCTCAAAAATGGACGAGGTGTCCAAATAGGTAACTTATTCACCCTTTATCCGACAATTCAAAGTAAATCCGTGGACAAAAAAGAAGATGTAGGCGTGAATCTTATTGAGAATGTGAAGATAAGAGTTCGTCCGACCCCTTATCTTAGAAATATTTTGGATACGGAATTAGAATTTAGAAAGGAAAGACGTTTCTAAATTACTTGTAAAAAAGACCCTTTTGGACTAATAGGGGACCAAACGTTCGCAAGAAGGGATTAAACTCTCGCGAAAAGGGAGAAAACGTTCGCAAAAAGGGAGGAAACTGTTGCAGACGATATCGTTCACCTGAACCGAACGATATCGTTGACCACAGATGAACGATATCGTTCACCGACACCGAACGATATCGTTCGCAACCATTTCCTCCCTTTTTGCGACAAGATAATAAGGTTTTGCGAACGTTTGATCCCTTTTTGCGAACGTTTGATCACCTATATCGGGAGTGATTGATGATACTTTTTTAGATTTTACACGTTAAATGGTACTGACCTTTTATGCTGTCGTTGTGGATTACTACGCCGAGATAATAAAAATCAAGAAAAATAAGATTATGCCTTTGAGAAAGGAAAGTTTTCCAATAATGAAAGGTTTGAAAGTCTTTGTTGAGATCCTTAAAAAGCAAGATAGTATTGTTATTATCAGTGATTTGACGATAGTTCTGTGTAGAACTTTTAGGGGAAAAATCAATTATCGTAAAGCGGTCTAAATAGTCGTGGATATGACGGTAAAGTAGTGATTTTTTGGACGTATTTGAAACATTTTTAGATTCTTTGCGTACAACCACGTTATAATAGAATAAAAAGACAAAAGGCGAGTGGATATGATAAACACTCTTTGCCCTGAGTTTGTAAGTTATATAACGATATATTTGAAATAATATTTGCTCCATATAGAAGTGCAAAGTTAGTTAAAAAGTTGGTAAGATGCGGATATTTACAGAAAATTTGGAAAAAAAATACAAAGGTCGATTAGTTGTCTCTGGGGTTAGCATAGATGTTAATCAAGGGGAGATAGTAGGTTTGTTAGGTCCAAATGGAGCAGGTAAGACTACAACATTCTATATGATAGTGGGTCTGATACGACCTAACGGCGGTAGGGTGTTTATAGAGAGAGAGGACGAAGCAAAGAAAAAAATCATAGAAGATATAACCGAAGAGCCTATGTATATAAGGGCTCAGAAGGGTATTGGGTATTTGCCACAGGAAGCGTCAGTGTTTAGGCAATTGAGCGTTGAGGACAATATTATGGCTGTTTTGGAGTTTAGAAATATGTCTTCTACGCAGCGAAACGAAAGAATGGAGCAGTTGCTTAATGAGTTCTCGTTGCAGAAAGTTAGAAAGAGCAAAGGCAATCAACTATCTGGTGGAGAAAGACGTAGATGTGAGATAGCGAGGGCTTTGGCAAGTAATCCTAAGTTTATACTTTTGGACGAGCCTTTTGCAGGAGTGGATCCTATTGCGGTGCAAGATATTCAATCCATAGTAATGAAACTAAGGGAAAAGAATATCGGCGTTTTGATAACCGACCACAATGTACACGAAACGCTAAGGATAACTAACAGAGCGTATTTGCTTATAGACGGAAAGGTATTCAAAGGCGGCACTCCGCAAGAATTGGTGGCAGATGAGATAGTAAGGCAGAAATATTTAGGCGATAATTTCGAATTAAGATAAGGAGTAAGAAAATGTTGTTACTATATACAGAAAAACAGACTAATAGGTTGGGATATACTTTGAAACTTGTTTTTAATGAGTTGTTAGGTTTGGATTATGTAGTAACGACAGACAAAGAATATTTCACTTCTTTTGAGGGTGCAAAGATTTCGTATGGATCGGAAAAGATATGCGATGAGTTGCATATAGAGAAAGCCAACAATATCCTATTCGATACTACTATTAAATATATAGATGTAGATTATTTTGAGGATAAGGGGATAGACAAGATATTTCGAAATTATAGCAATGAGTGTGGTGGGTATGATGTATTGGGGGCTGTGTTCTATATGGTCTCACGTTATGAGGAGTATCTACCATTTATAACCGATGAACACCAAAGATTTTCTTTTCAAAATAGTTTGGCTTTTAAGAATAACTTCTTGGAAAAGCCTGTTGTTAATATCTGGGCAAAGGATCTGGAAAAGAGTATTAAGGAAAGGTATAATGATTTGGAGATAAAGGAAAGACAGTTTAGTTTTCTTAATACAATAGATGTAGATCAGGCATATAAATATAGGCATAAGAGTTGGTATAGGATTTTAGGGTCGATAGCAAAGAATATTCGTAACAAAAATTATATGCATGTTCGTCAGTGCCTTTTGGTTCTATTAGGTAGGCAAAAGGATACTTGGGATTGTTTTGATTGGATAATATCACAGACAGAGGAAAGGAGATTAAGGACGATTTATTTTATTTTGTTTGGGTATTATAATAAGTATGATAAGAACATTAACATATATAACACGTTCTTTCGTTCATTAATCAAAAAGATAAGCACTAATGCACAGATAGGTATTCACCCTTCATATTATAGTATGGAGAACCCAGAAGGAACCATTACGTCAAAAAAGATATTATCCGTCTGTGTGCATAAGCCTATTACGCAGTCGAGGTTTCATTTTTTAAGATTTCGTTTGCCAGATTCATATTCTGATCTAATTGATTGTGGTATAACGGACGATTATTCAATGGGATATTCTAATTGTGTGGGGTTTAGGGCAGGTATTTGCTCGGCGTATAATTTCTATGACTTGGATAAGGATTGCGAGACGAAACTAAGGATACATCCTTTTCAAACAATGGACGTTGCTATGAAGAATGGTATGAAATTAGATACCACAAAGGCGAAAGAAAAGATAAAACAGATTGTAGACGAGATAGCAAAGGTAGGTGGAGAGTATATAAGCGTTTGGCATAATGAGTCTTTGTCAGATGATGATCAATGGCAAGGGTGGCGAGAAGTCTACAAATGGCAATTAGATTATATAAAAGAAATAAAAGATAACATAAAATAAGGAAGGAGAGAGAAATGTATATTGTAACAGGTGCAGCCGGTTTTATAGGTAGTTGTATGGTTGGCAAACTCAACCGAGAGGGGATTTATAATATAGTTATCGTTGATGATTTTTCAAGAGAGGACAGACTTAACAATTGGCAGACAAAGAAATATGCGTTAAAGATAGATCGTAAGGAGTTTTTGTCTTGGTTAAAAGAGAATGCTACTAATATGGATATAGATGGTATCTTTCATTTAGGAGCAAGGACGGATACGACAGAGAGAGATTGGGAATTGTTCTTAAGATTGAACCTTAACTATACGAAAGAGATTTGGAATATTTGCACACAATATGATATACCATTAGTCTATGCTTCCTCTGCTGCAACGTATGGTGCTGGCGAGATGGGTTATGAGGACGATGAGCAGAAGATAAAAGACTTACACCCTTTGAATCTCTATGGCAAGTCCAAACAAGACTTTGATTTATGGCAGTTAGCACAAAAGAAAAGACCTACTTCTTGGTATGGGTTGAAGTTTTTTAATGTTTATGGACCTAATGAGTATCACAAACAGAGAATGGCTTCGGTTATATTGCATTCTTTCGAACAGATACAAGCGAATGGAGAAGTTGGTTTGTTTACCTCTCATAAGGAAGGATACAAAGATGGCGAGCAACTAAGAGACTTTGTGTATGTAAAGGATTTAGTTGAGGTTATGTACTTCTTGATGACTAATAAACCAAAGAGTGGTATCTATAATTTGGGTACAGGTAAGGCAAGGACGTTCTATGATCTGGCTAAGAATGTATTTACGGCTTTAGGTTTGGAAGTAAATATCAAGTTTGTGCCAATGCCAGAAGATATAAGAGATAAGTATCAGTATTTTACCGAGGCTAAGATAGACAAGTTAAGATGGGCAGGTTATACTAAGGAGTTCTACACTTTGGAAGAGGGCGTAAAGGACTATGTAAATAATTATTTGGAAAAACATCTATACTATTAATATTATGAACTACAAATCCAAACTAGAAGATATTAAAGTATTCATATTTGATTATGATGGCGTGATAAGCGATGGGTATCTGTATATTGCTAATGAGGATATTGTTATGCGAAGTGGCAATGCTAAGGACGGATATGCTATTCAGTACGCCTTAAAGCAAGGTTATAAGGTAGTTATTTTGTCTGGTGGCAAGGGTAAGAGCATAGAGGCGAGAGCGAAAATGTTAGGTATGGAGGACGTTTTTATTTCCTCGGCTAACAAGTTGGAAACGTACGAAAAATATTGCAAAGACAATAATATTAATAAAAATAGCGTTTTGTATATGGGCGACGATATTCCAGATTATGATATTATGCTTAATGTTGGAGTCGCCACTTGTCCAAAAGATGCAGCACAAGAGATAAAAGATGTTGCAGATTATATTTCTGATAAGAACGGCGGACAAGGTTGCGTAAGAGATGTGATAGAGCAAGTATTAAGGCTACATCACAAATGGTTTAACGAAAATTCAAAAGAGTGGTAAAACGAAAAATAAACATAGTAGTTAGGTGCGTATTAGTATTCTTAGTCTTTGTATCGGCTAATAATATAATAGTAGTGGCACAGAATAGTGGCAAGACATTTGGTTGTTTGGGGACGTATTATCATAATAAGTTTGAGAATCGTCGCACGTCGAGCGGAGAAGTATTTTCTCAAAAATTATATACGGCAGCACATAGAACATTGCCGTTTCATACGATAGTAAGAGTTACAAACAACAGGACAAAAAAGAATATCTTGGTTAAGATCAACGATAGATGCGGACGAGGCAATATAATAGATTTGTCGAAAAGTGCAGCAGATAAGATAGGTTTGAATGGTTCGGAAAGAGTTACGGTAGAGGTTTTGGGCAAAGATTATATAGATATATGGCAAGGACAGAATGCTATTATAAACAATCGAACGATGGAGGACAGTCTAAGAAATTCCTATATAGATTCGTTGATTGTGGAGCGAAAGAAAGGACCTGAGTATTTGTATTTCGTTCGTTTGATGACAATAGAGGGAGATAAAGAGGTAGATAATATAAAGAATAAGTTGAATGAGGAGTATAGAGAAATGTTGCAAGTTGAGAAGATTTATAATGAAAAATTCTCTTATTTGAATATTGGACCGTTTTTTTCTGAAAAAGACGTTAATTTTGCTATAAAACAACTAAAAAAGAATTATCCGTCGGCACATTTAATCAAAAAGAAGCGGCAATAAGGAGGAATTAGAGATAGTATATTTTGTATTAATAATTAGGTAATTAGATGATAGTGTAGAAAAAAAATCAAAAAAAAATAGAGAATTAATATTTATTAATGAAAAAAAATTTTTATTTTTGCACAACGTCTTTTCGCAAGAAAGAATGAGAAAATAAGATTGCTTTATATGACAAAGATTAAGAGTATATTTGCTATAATACTGTTGTGGAGCGTTATATGTTTCTTGGGTAATGGTTGGGTTTATGCACAGCAAGAACCTCATTTTACACAATACATGTTCAACAGATTATCCTATAATCCTGGTTATGCAGGAAGCAATGGTGCTATGTGTATAACAGGCTTTTTTAGAGAACAGTGGATGGGCTTACAATTAACAGATAATGGACAAAATTCCTCTGCTTCTAAGGGTGAAACGATGAATCTTTCATTTGATATGCCTATTAATGTCTTACACGGAGGTATTGGTGCTACATTAATCTCTGATAAGATTGGTTTCTACGATAATACATACGTTAAATTGGATTATGCTTATAGGGTTCAGTTGCCTACTGGTAATTTGGCAATTGGTATAGAGGCACAACTATTTAACGCATCTTTTGATAATAGCAATTTGATTGGTTCTTCTCAATTCGGGGAGGACGATGAAGTTAAATCTAATACAGACCCTTTGCTTACTAACTTAGAAAAAGAAGATATGTTGTTTGATTTAGGTCTTGGTGTTTATTATCAAGTACCTGGCAAAGTCTATTTGGGAGCAGCAGTAAGCAAATTATTAGGAACAAAGAGTGATAAACTTAAATGGAATGATAGACGATTCTATTATATACTTGCAGGATATGAATGGACTATACCAGATTATCCTTCTTGGAGGTTATTGCCGTCTGCTTTATTGAAGACAGATTTTGCTTCCTCCTCTGCATTTCAATTAGATGCTTCTTTGTTAGCAGAATATGAACACAGATTTTGGGGAGGTTTGTCATATAGAATAGATGATGCGATAATGATATTAGGTGGTTTTACGGTAAAGGATTTCAAGATAGGATTATCATACGATATACCTACTTCGAGAGTTTCAACACAAGGTTCGGGATCTTTTGAAGTTTTCTTAAGATGGTGTTTCAAGATAGAATCTTCGCCTAAGGCACCTACAAGTTACAAGAATACTATTTATATGTAATCTTAAATTAAGATAGATATAGATACTGAAAAATAAAGAGATAGACATTAAGAAAGAAAAAAATAACAGAAAAAATTGAAATTTATTTGTGTTATATGTAACCTAAAATAAGTTTTTGTCGTAAACACAAGTAAAGAAACATAAAGTAAAGAATAAAATTAGGAGATCAGAGATATGAAAAAGTTGGTTTTATTAATAGCAACGGCGATAGTTATGATAGGTTGCGGTAGTTCTGATAGTGGAGAATTGATTGGTGTACAAGAGAGACCAAAAACTATGGATATGCAGCCGTATGGTATGGTGGACGTTCCGCAAGGAAGTTTCACAATGGGTTCCTCAGATGAGGACGTTAATCATAATTTTGCATTCGCTCCAAAGACTGTTCAAGTACAATCTTTTTGGATGGACGAAACAGAGATAACCAATAACGAGTATCGTCAATTCGTTTATTGGGTAAGAGACTCTCTTGCTTATAGATTATTAGGTGAGATTTCTCCTGAGACTTATTTCATAGAAGCAGACCAATGGGGACAAGAAATAGAGCCCCCTCTAATCAATTGGGACGCTAAAATCAAATGGGAAAACAATAGCAACGAAGAGGAAAGAGAGGCTTTGTCTAAATTGTATATAGAGTCTGGCGAAAGATTCTACAACAAAGAGCAATTAGACGCTGCCAAAATGATATATGAGTACACATGGATAGATTATCATGCTGCTGCTGTTAAGGACTTTGACGCAGAACAAGCAAATCAAGAGTATCGTGGTTCTGGTTTCAACAATCGTCCTGCTCAATTAAGAGGAGCAAGAAAGAACCTAATACAAAAAGAAAAGATAAATATCTATCCTGATACTTTGTGTTGGATACACGACTTTGCATATTCCTATAATGATGAGGCAACTCGTTCTTATTTCGATCATCCTAAATATGATAATTACCCTGTAGTTGGAGTTAGTTATGTACAAGCACAGGCTTTTGCTTGGTGGAGAACTACTCAAATGAATAACTACTTAGAGAAACACGATTATGCTCGTATGGGTGATTTCAGATTACCGACTGAGGCTGAGTGGGAATACGCAGCAAGAGGTGGTGTAGATGGTTCTCCTTATCCTTGGGGTGGTCCATACGTAAATAATGGTAGAGGTTGTTTCTTGGCTAACTACAAACCATTAAGAGGAGCATACGATGGAGACGGTGGTGCTACAACTATTATCGTTGCACACTATGCACCTAACAACTTCGGATTGTATGATATGGCAGGTAACGTATCTGAGTGGTGTGCTGATGCTTACAACGAATCTGCATACGATTTCGCTCACGACCTTAACCAATACAACTTATACAAAGCAGCAGACGATGATGATATGGTAATGAAGAAGAAAGTTGTTCGTGGAGGTTCTTGGAAAGACAGCAAGTTCTTTATTCAAACGGCTACTCGTTCATTCGAATATCAAGACTCAGGTAAGAGTTATATAGGTTTCCGTTGTGTACAATCTTACTTAGGTAGAGTAAGAGGAGACAATCCAAAGACTTCATCTAATGTATACAACAAATAAAGAAAGATAAAAAACAAAGATCATAATCGGCATTCAATCTGTTTGAACGCCGATTTGGTCGCAAAAAAAGAAAAAACTATTTATTGCGGCTTTTGGTCTGAGATAAAAATAGAAAACTAATAAAAAATAAACAATAACTAAAAACAATTAAAAAAAACTAATTTTGTCATGAGTATAGATAGTTTTGTTAGAAGTAAAGCGTACAAACAAATTACAGCTAAACTGTACGGATGGGGTGCGTCTATAGTTATCATTGGAGCATTGTTCAAAATCAACCACTGGCCAGGTGCAACTATAATGTTGATTATCGGTATGGGTATTGAGTCTTTGATTTTCTTTGCTTCCGCATTTGAGCCTTTACATGTTGAATACGATTGGTCATTGGCATATCCAGAATTAGCAGGTATGGAAGAGTCTACCGAGGAAGAGAAACAAGCAAGAAGAGAAGAGACTGCTGCAAGAAGACAACAACAAAATGGTGGTGGTGCTTCAATTACTGGCGATATTTCAGGTAATGTAGTAATTTCAGGTGGTAGTAGTACAACTCAAGAGTTGGATAAGATGTTAGAGGATGCTAAGATTGGTCCTGAGTTAATAGAGAGTTTAGGTAAAGGACTTCAGAATTTATCCGAAACAACTGCTGGTCTTGGTTCTGTTGCAAAGGCTGCCGAGACTTCTGAGACATTCATTAAGAATGTTAGCGAGGCTTCTGATCAAGTTGTAGGTTTGACAGGTGCATACAAGAAAACAGCAGATTATCTTAACAAAGATTTGTTGGCATCTGGCGAGTACTTGGCTTCAGTACAAGAGGCTACAAGTGCAGTTACTACTTTGGCTAATATCTACAAAGAAACAGCAAACACATTATCTGTTGGTGATGCATCATATATAGATGAGTTGAAAACTATGGCTTCAAGCCTTTCTTCTATCAACGCTTTGTATGAGATGCAAATACAAAACTCTTCTGCTCAATTAGAAGCAACTAAGAATGTTCAAGAGAGAATCGAAGGACTTGTTACTAATTTTGCAGATACAGCAGAAAATGTTCTTAAATACAAAGAGCAAGTTAATGCACTTTCCAAAAAAGTTGCGTCATTAAATGATATCTATGGAAATATGCTTGCTGCTATGCAGGTAAAAGGTTAATAAATATCCATAGGTCAAGAAAAACTAAATTTTTGTTAATTAAAAAAGGAGAAAAATTATGGCTGCAACAAACTGTCCGGAGACCCCGAGGCAACGAATGATAGGAATGATGTATTTGGTGTACACGGCTATGTTGGCACTAAATGTATCAGCAGAAATTTTGAATGGTTTTGTGACCGTTGGCGACTCTATGGATGTAACAAACAAGCTACTTACTACTAAAACAGCGTCAGCGTATCAAATGTTTGAGAATGCTTACAACAACAATCCTGGCAAAGTACAAGCTAATTGGGACAAAGCACAGGAAGTTAAGAAAGCAAGTAATGATCTAATTAAATATATTGATAACCTAAAGTATGAGTTAATTGCTCATGTAGAAGGTTATAAAGGTGGTGCTGCTGAGGCAAAAAAGAAAATAGAAGAAGGTTTTGAAGGCAAGAAAGGATACGTTGTTATTGCAAAGAAAGATAATGTGTCCGAGGCTGTTAACTTCCTTTTAGGCAATGAGCAGAGTGAGAACTCGGGTAAAGCAGCAGAGTTGAAGAAAAAGATAGATGCGTACCAAACGAAGATGATGAACTTGTGTGCCGATAGGTACAAAAAGCCACTTCAAGCCATACAGATAGATACTAAGGCTAAGCACAAGAATGCTGCTGGCAAGGAGTTAGGTTGGTCTATGTACAACTTCTATCAAGGTATTTTGGTGGCAGATATCGTTATTTTGAACAAGTTGAAATCTGAGATTAAGAACCAAGAGTATGATATGGTTAATAATCTTTACTCTGATATCTCTGCAGATGACTTCAAGTTTGACCAAGTTGTTGCAAAGGTTATCCCTCGTGAGACCTATATAATGCAAGGCGGTACATTCGAAGCCGATGTTATCGTAGCCGCAGTTGATACAAGAACACCTTTGGAAGGTGAGTGCGGTGGCGGTACTATTACTGCAACAGATTCAGGTACTCTAAGATTAAAGATAGGTGGCGGTGCATTAGGTAAGAGAACATACAAAGGAACAGTATATGTTAAGAAAGAAACAGGTAGAACACCTTACGATTTCTCAGGCGAGTTCTTTGTTGCTCCTCCATCGGTAACTATCTCTCCAACCAATATGAACGTATTGTATTGCGGAGTTGATAACCCTATATCAGTTGCTGCTCCTGGTGTTAATAGTAATGACCTTATTGTAAATATAACAGGTGGCGGTGGAACTATTAGAAAAAATCCTAATGGTACTTATATTGTTAATGTTAAGCAACCTGGTAAGGCAACAATATCTGTTAGTGCAAAACTTAATGGTACCAACAAGTCAATGGGTTCTATGGATTTCCGTTGCAAACAAATACCTAAGATGAGTGCTAAGTTAGGAACTTTGTCTGGTGGTGCTATTGCAAAAGAGGTTTTGAGTGCACAAAGCTCACTTCGTATAGATCCTAATGGTTTTGACTTCCCTGTTAGATTCGAGGTAATCAGTTATACCGTTGATATTATGACAGGTGGAGATGGTAAACCACCTATGAACGCCAACAGCGGACAAATTACAGCCGAGATGAAAGCACAATTCAACAAATTGCGTAGAGGTAACTCTGTTGTATTTAGTAATATTAGGTATAAAGGACCTGACGGAGTTAAGGCAGCAGAAGGACAATTAGTGTTCAAGATAAAATAAAACAAACAAGATAAAAAATATTCGTATTATGAAAAAGATGAGTCTGTTAGTATTTAGTGCAATAATGTTATTCGTTGGTAGCGAAGTATTTGCACAAGTTGTAGAGGATACTCAAGAAGATACTATCTACAATTCGTTCTACCAACCAGAGAATGTCAACAAGGCAAGAAAACCTTTCGTATATCCTTACGTAAGAGATGCCGATGTAGTTTGGCGTCAAAGAGTTTGGCGTTTGATTGACTTTAGAGAGAAAATGAATCAATCTTTCTATTTCCCTCGTCCAGGTGATGAGAACGAAGTAGGATTACAAGGAAGAGCCAATTTGTTCTCTGTTATCGACAAAGCGTTGAGAAATGGTGACATAGTTTGCTATGAGGACGATGAGTTCAAGAAAGAGTTGAACTATGTAGAGTTCTACAAGACTATGGGAACTACTCAAACCATTACTAACTATGTAACAGATGCCGATGGTTATGATATCGAGGTCGATTCTACTATCTACGCCGAGATGAACCCAGAGGACGTTAAGAGATTGCGTCTTAAAGAGGACTGGTACGTAGACAAACAACGTTCGGTTAGAGATGTTCGTATCATTGGTTTTGCTTTCGAATACGATAGACCAAATCCTACAGGCGAGGGTACATCCGTTATTCCATTGGGTTGGATACGTTATAATGACCCTGCTGTAAGAAACTTACTTGCTAATGCAGAGATGTATAACCCTCGTAATGACGCTCACCAAATAACATACGATGACGCATTTGTTAAACGTTTGTTTACCTCATACATAACACGTACGTCTAATATGCAGAACCGTAGAGTTGGTGATTATCTTACTGGTTTAGATGCTTTATTTGAATCAGATGCAATCGAGGAAGAGATCTTCAATCGTGAGCAAGATATGTGGGAATACTAATAAGACGAATATCGATATCATTTTGTTTCGAGTAATATTGAAACGTAGATATAATTAAATTTTTAAGAGTGTAAGTTTTAAGTCTTTTTAGAACTTACACTTTTTTCTTTCGAAACAGATTTACTTGTAGAAAAATAAGTAATTTTGCAAAAAGAATAAAAACACATTTTGGGACACTACCACGCACGATGTAGACTTCTATCATCTTGACGCAATTATTGCCGTAGGTTATCGTGTAAATTCGCTGAAAGCAACGAAGTTCAGACAATGGGCTACAAAGGTATTAAGCGAATACATCAAGAAAGGTTTTGCTATTGATGATGAACGACTAAAACAAGGTACTGCTGTATTTGGTAAGGATTATTTTCGTGAATTGCTTGAAAGAGTGCGTTCTATCCGTGCAAGTGAGCGTCGTATCTGGCAACAGATTATTTTTAATTAACCAGCGAAAAGCGACCTATTTGGACTAATAGGGGATCAAACTTTCGCAAGAAGGGATTAAACTCTCGCAAAAAGGGATCAAACGTTCGCAAAAAGGGAGGAAATGGTTGCAGACGATATCGTTCGGTACAGGTGAACGATATCGTTGACCACAGATGAACGATATCGTTCGGTTTAGGTTAACGATATCGTTCGTTGGCAGTTTCCTCCCTTTTTGCGACAAGATAATAAGGTCTTGCGAGAGTTTGATCCCTTTTTGCGAAAGTTTGATCCCTTATTAAGACAAGAGGGGTACCGAAAGGTTAGAAAAATGGCTTTTGGTGGGATAAGAATGATACTAAAAAGGGGTTGGAATGATACTAAAAAGGGGTTGGAATAACACTGAAAAGGGGCGGAATAAATACTAAAAAGACCGAAGAAATATAATAAAGGCGAGAAAATAACGTATTATAAGCAAATTATCTTAAGTTGGGATTAAGAGAATAGAAAGTTTTAATAAAAGATTAGTGAGATGTTCGATTTTACGGCGATAGATTTTGAGGCGGCAGCAGGATATATGCCTTGCTCGATTGGAATTGCGGTGGTTAAGGATAGTAAGGTGATAAAGGTTGAGAATCATCTAATTAAGCCGATTTGTTTTCCTTACTTTCAATGGTATGCTCAGAAAATACACGGCATTCAGGAGCAAGATGTTGCCGATAAGCCGACTTTCGACAAACTATGGCCCGAAATCGAGAAGTATTTCGCCGATACGATGATTATTGCTCATAATGCTGCTTTTGATATCAACGTGCTTCGTAAGACTCTCGCCCATTACAAGATAGCACGACCGCAAGCGAGGTATATGTGTTCGTACGTCTTGGCTCGCAGGGTGTGGAACAATAATCAAAAATATTCCTTAGACTTCCTCTGTACGCAAGAAAAGATAGAATTGAATCATCATCATTCGGACTCGGACGCTTTGGCTTGTGCAAAACTGCTGTTAAGAGAGGCAGAAATATTAGGTTGTGAGGATTTTACGCAGTTAAGGAAGGTCTCGCAAGTAAAGTCTTATAAGGTGTAGCGAAAGCGTAGGGGAGGAGAAAATAATTATCAATACTTTTTTAAGCGAATGGGAAAGATAGAGTTTTTTACAGAGGTTAAGGTTAGTGAGTCGCCGTTGAAGATTAGCCACAAAGACAGATTGTTACTAATGGGTTCGTGCTTTACGGACGAGATAGGGGCGAAGTTTGAAAGAAGTGGTTTTGAGGTAAAGAGGAATCCGTTTGGGACGATATATAATCCGATAAGTATTGCAAGGCTTTTGATAAGGGCGGTTAGGAAAGAGTATTTTATGGTTAATGATGTTGTAAAGAGTGGGGAGTATTATTATTTGTTTGAGGCTCACGGCGATATTCGTGGAACGAGCGTGGAGGATGTTTTGGATTTGGGTAATAGTAAGTTAGAGGATTTGCACGATTATCTGCAAGAAACTACTATTATTTTTCTAACCTTAGGCACGGCGTGGAGTTATTGGTACAAAGAGGGCGAGATACTAATGGCGAATTGTCATAAGATACCTTCGAAGATGATAAGTAGGCGGTTGTTGGACGTTGAGGAGATTGAAAAATGTTTGCGTAAGGCGATTAGTTGCCTTAGAGAGAGTATTAATAAGGATATAAGGGTGGTCTTTACGGTTTCGCCCGTTAGGCATATCGGCGAGGGGTTGTATGATAACAAGTTATCGAAGGCTACATTGCATTTGGCAGTGGATAAGGTCTTGGAGGGTAACGAGTATTTCCCGAGTTATGAGATAGTTATGGACGAACTAAGAGACTATCGTTTCTATGCTAAGGATATGGTGCATTTGAGTGAGACGGCAGTGGATTATATATGGCAAAAGTTCTCCCAATGTTATTTCGCAGAGGGAACAATGGCGAAGGCAGAGAAATATGTGAAGTTAGACAAGATGCGTTCTCACCGCCCATTTAATCCAGATAGCGAAGGATATAAACAACATTTGGAAAAGATAAAAGAGTTAGAAAAGGAGTTGGAAAATTAACTTTTCGGTTAGATATGATTGTTGTTTATCATAATAGTGTATGTGGTGTAAGCAGAGTAAGAAAGTTATAAATTCATACTACCAAAGGGTTGACGAGAGATAATCGAACGACCAAGAGTAATCTCGTCTGCAAATTCTATATTATCACCAATAGACACACCTCTGGCAATAGCAGTTACTTTTACGTTCATATCCTTAACTAATTTGTTGATATAAAAACAAGTAGTGTCGCCTTCCATAGTAGTAGGGAGGGCTAAGATTATCTCCTCGATATTCTCTTTGCTAACCCTTTCGATAAGTTCTTTTATGCGGATATCGTTCGGCGAGATACCTTCGATAGGCGAGATAATACCACCCAAAACATGATAGACACCATTATAGGTATTAGTGTTCTCGATAGCCATAACATCACGGATATTCTCCACAACGCAGACTATACTATGATTGCGTTTGGTGTCCTTGCAGACTTCGCATTCGTCATCGTCTGAGATAGAGAAACAATGTTTGCAAAGTTTTATATTCTCTCGCATCTGACGTATGGCATCGGCTAATTGAGTAGATGTTTTTTCGTCTTCGGATAACAAAAAAAGAGCGTATCTAAGAGCGGTTCTGCTACCCACTCCGGGTAGCTTAGTAAATTCATTTATAATGTTTTCTAAATATACTGATGGATAATTCATCTTACGTTATATTGTCTTTAAGCAGTTGCGAAGTTAATACATTTTTTTCGAAAACAGCACAAAAATAAAGTGTGATGCTCTAGGGAAACACCACACAAATATGAAAAAATTACATGAAAAACAACTATCTTACTTTTAGTTTTTGTCCTGCTTTAATCTTACTGCCTTTGATACCATTTAGTTTGCAAAGTTTCTTAACCGTAGTACCATTGCGTTTAGCGATTTGAGATAATGTCTCTCCTTTCCTAACTGTTACAGAAGCACCATTACCCGAACGAGTAGAACGTGTTTGGGTTCTTGCTAAATAACGAGAAGAAGAGGATTTAGAGGAAGAAGAAGCCTTGTTGTAAGAAGGTTTGAAATCGTTACGAGTTAGGTAGAATATCTCATTGTCGGTCTTTAACTCAAAGGTAGAGAAATCTACTACATGCTCTGGGTTGATAGCCGAACCAAGATAACGAATCTCCAAATGTAGATGCGGTCCTGAACTTCTACCCGTAGAACCAACTAAGCCAATAACCTCACCTGCCTTAACCTTTTGATTAGGTTTGGAAGTAATCTTAGACATGTGTCCGTAATAAGTCTCTAAGCCATTATCATGACGAACAACTACCAAATTACCATAACCGCTACACCATTTAGCATAACGAACAACGCCATCGAACATAGCCTTAATAGGAGTACCCGTACGCATACCTATATCGGTACCATAGTGGAAACGTTTCCTTCTAGGGCCGAAATGCGAAGTAACACCGCCCTCAACAGGACAAGCATAGTATTTCTTAGCCTTCTCGTTAGTCAAACGAATAGGTATCTGTCCTTGTAAGGTAGTGTAATCAAATTTCTTTAGGTAATGTACGATTTGATTATCGAAGGTCTCGTATATGATATCGTTCTCGTCTAATGCAGCATCATCATCGTTATCATCAAAGGTAGCAAACTCTATGAACTTCTGTCTATATTGTGTTGTGTCATTGAATATTCCTAATGTATAAGAAGAACTCTCATCCTCTACGTTGGTACGATTTTTCATCATACTACGCTCATGTACTTGAGCAAAAACAAGTGTAGGCAAACTAACCAAGACGGCGATAAATATTCTTTTATGTACTTTCATAGTCTTTTAGTTTTTTGGAATTTCAGATTTCAAAATTACAACCTTTTTTTGACATAGCAAAGAAAAATCACAACTTTTTTGAATAAAACCTTCCCTCGCACACCTAAGAGAAAAGAAAGAAAGAGACCTAAACGTTAATTATTTCAAAGAATTGTGCGAATAAGTAAACTTAACAAAGAGGACTTGTTATCTAAGCAAAGAATAAGGCAAGTGAATAGTGCTTTTTTATGAAAATTTGATACAAAATTTGTACTCTCTTAGGAAGAAATATCCTCGTATTCAAAAAAAATTGTAATTTTGCACCCTCATTAAATTAATGTATACATAAATAATGGCAGACAATTTAGTAATAGTAGAGTCTCCTGCAAAGGCGAAAACAATAGAGAAATACTTAGGTAAAGGTTACAAAGTAATGTCTTCTTACGGACATATAAGAGACCTAGAAAAGAAGGAGTTAGGAATAGACGTAGAACACGGATTCGAGCCTAACTACATAGTCCCCGAGGATAAGAAAAAGGTTGTAAAGGAATTGAAAGATGAGGTAAAGAAAGCCAAAGTCGTATGGTTGGCAAGTGATGAAGATAGAGAAGGAGAGGCAATAGCATGGCATCTATTCGAGGAATTGAACCTTAAGAACAAAGACAATAAAAGAATAGTCTTTAACGAAATTACCAAAACGGCTATACTATCGGCTGTGGCTAACCCAAGACAGATAGATATCAACTTAGTTAATGCACAACAAGCAAGAAGAGTCTTGGACCGTATAGTAGGTTATGAGATTTCTCCTGTCCTTTGGCAAAAGGTTAAGCCTGCTTTGTCTGCAGGTCGTGTACAAAGTGTCGCAGTCCGCTTAATAGTAGAAAAAGAAGAAGAAATAAAGAAATTTGTCTCTACAAGTGTTTATAAGGTTAGTGCCATATTCTACACACAAGACAAACAGAGTATTTTGAAAGCAACCTTGAACAATAAATTTGATACCGAAGAGGAGGCTAACGCATTCTTATCTCAATGCAAAGACGCTACCTTTACAGTTAGTGCCGTAGAGAAAAAACCCGAAAAACGTACTCCTGCACCGCCTTTTACTACCTCTACACTACAACAAGAAGCATCTCGTAAACTATCCTTCTCTGTCTCGCAAACGATGATGGTCGCTCAACAACTCTATGAGGCAGGTTACATTACGTATATGCGTACCGACTCTGTGCACCTAAGCGATATGGCATTAGGTATGGCAAAAGAGGTTATCCCTACTATGTTCGGTGAGAAATATCTACAGATACGTAAGTTTACCACCAAATCCAAAGGAGCACAAGAGGCACACGAAGCCATTCGTCCTACGGTCTTACAAAAGATGACTATCGAAGGCGATAACTACCAAAAACGTCTCTACTCTTTGATATGGAAACGTATGGTAGCCTCGCAGATGGCAGACGCTAAATTGGAGAAAACAACCATTAATATCAAGATATCTACTAACGAGAACATCTTTGTTTCACAGGCAGAGGTCGTATTGTTTGACGGCTTTTTGAAACTCTATCAAGCCAGTGTCGATGAGGACGAAAACACAGAAGAAAAGACGACCATAATCCCTAATATAAGCGTTGGAGAAACATTATTATTACAAAAAAGTACTGCTAAACAATCCTTTACCATACGCCCTTCAAGATACAATGAGGCAACCTTGGTTAAGAAATTAGAGGACTTGGGTATCGGTCGTCCTTCTACTTACGCTCCTACTATTACCACTATTCAAAAGCGTGATTATGTGGAGAAACGTTCCTTGCCCGCACTTTCAAGAGATATCCTTACGCTTACTTTGGAGAATAACAAGATAGAAAAGAAAACAGAGAAAGAAAACTACGGCAAAGAGACTAATAAACTATTGCCAACAGATATAGGCGTTATAGTTAATAAGTTCTTGGTAGAGAATTTCAAAGACATACTTTCCTATAATTTTACTGCTAATGTGGAAAGCGATTTCGATAAGATAGCACAAGGCAAAGAGGATTGGAAAAAGATGTTAGAAAACTTCTATGAGCCTTTTATTAAGGAGGTTCAAACTGCCAAAGAACATTCCGAAAAGCAAAAAGGCGAACGTCTTATAGGTGTTGACCCTAAGACAAATAAGAATGTTTATGCTAAGATAGGTCGCTATGGTGCTATGGTTCAATTAGGCGATAACTTAGGCGACAATAAACCTCAATTCGCATCCCTGAAAGATAATCAAAGCATTAACACTATTACCTTAGACGAGGCTTTGGCATTGTTCGCTCTACCTCGCAACCTTGGGGCATACAAAGGCAAGGATATGATAGTAAGTACAGGTCGTTATGGGGCTTATATCAAATGGGGAGAGAAGAATATTTCCTTACCTAAAACCTTTGACCCTTACACAGTTAGCAAACAAGAATGTGAACAGACAATAGACGATAAACTAAAAAAAGACGACCTAACTAAGGACTTGCCTAAGACGATAACCGTCTTGGAAGGCTCTCCGATAGAATTGAAACACGGCCCATACGGATTGTATCTGTCTTATAATAAAAAGAATTATCGTATCTCGAAGGATATAGATGCTAATAACCTAACACCGCAAAACGCTTTGGATATAGTCTCGGGCAAGGCAAAGACCTCGACTACTAAGCCTTTGAGAGAGTTTGCCAGTGGTGCACAGGTCTTAATAGGTCGTTACGGCGAGTATATCAAATATAACGGCAAGAACTACCGCATTCCAAAGGGAAAAGACTCAAAGACCCTAACCGAAGAAGATGTAAATAAGATAATAGGAGCGTGAAACTCCTATAATCTTGTTTTGGAGTTCTTTCTTGATAAATCACACTTATTTTAGAAAAATTATATATTCCCTTTTGTAGATTTGGAATAAGTTTGAAAATTTTAGATCTATTGAATAAAGGGAACTCTATAAAAGTGTTGAAAATCCTAAAGTGTACTAACCCAGTAGAAAATGATATAAAAATGTGTATTTTAGAGTGGTAGTATTTGTTTTTTTATGTATAAGAGAGGATTCAAGTTAAAGAAAGTTCTTATTTTATATTTTATTTATAATCTGCAAGTTATCTTTTTTTTTGTATTGGTAGTATTGATTTTTTTGTTGTTTTTTTTGCAAGATTCAAAAAATAATGTATATCTTTGCAAAAAGTTTGAATATCAAAAATTAATTAAGATGAGAAAGTTAGAAGAGAGTATTCAATGTGTGGATATGTTTTCTAAAAAAATAATTTAAAAAAATTAGCATCATGAAACGAATATTTATTATTTTTTCTGTAGTTTTGTTTTCTTTGAATGTGTTTTCTCAAACATTCAAGACAGTAGTAAAAGACACTGCACATAATCCTATTGCATTTGCAAATATTGTAGTGCTTAACCAAAATGATACTTCTTTGGTATTAGGATTGGTAACAGATACTAATGGAGTAGCAACGTTCACTTTGGATAATCCAAAAAATAAATACTCCGTTATTAGTTTTATCGGATATAAATCGGATACTATTTGGTTGAACAATTGGCGAAAGGAGGTAATCCTTCAACCAGATACGGCATTTATACAAACCGTTGAGATAACAGCCAAAAGACCTTTGGTTAGATTGGTTGATAACAAGTTATTGTATGATGCTCAAGTAGTACGAGAGAAAAAGGTGGTAATAAGTGCATTTGACTTGATTAGAGAATTGCCTTCTATTGTTAGTACAGATGAAAATAGTTTAAACATCTCTGGATCGGGAGGGACTTCTATATTAATTAATGGAAGAATATCATCAATGAATTACTCTACTTTGATAAATTATCTAAAAACCTTACCAGCAGAGAGGGTAGAGAATGTAGAGATTTCATATAACGCACCTGCCGAATGGGGTGTAAAGGGTGCTGCTATCAATGTTTTAATAAAAAGAGAACGAAATTATTCTTATAGCGGACAAGTAGGAACATCGTTTGGAAAGAGAAAAGATGTCGATGATCTTGGACAAATTAATTATAATGCAAACGCCTTCTTTGCCTCACCAAAATGGAATTTTGATTTCTCGTATGAGGGTGGAGTGTATGAATTTCCTTCTAAATGGGAAGATTATATAAATCATCATGTAACTGATAATACTGGAAACGAAAAGATTTTTAATATCTCTTCCAAGACAGATGGTGAGACACATGGTAATCGTAACAATTTTTATTCCTCTGTATCGTATAGTTTCTCAGATAGTAAATATATGAGTTTATCGTATGTTGGTAATTTCACTCCGACTTATAGAGTGGATCGCAATAGTGATAATTCATACACAGGCGTCACAAAATATAACCAAAATAATGATGAACAAGTACAAGATGTTTCATTATTCTACTCATACGGAAAAAGCAAACCAGATCAGGTACTTACTTTTAATGCAGGACTTGAATATATGTATTATAGCAAAGATTTAATACAAAAAACAAAATATAGGGAATATTTAGAAGATGGGACTTTGTCTTCTTTAGAGGACGCCTTTAATTATAGTGCCGATCAAGAGATAAATTTAGTGAAAGGATTTTTGAATGTATCTAATTTTTTGCCTAAAAATTGGAAGTTATCATACGGAGGATTGTTCTCTTATACAGATAATAGAAACAAACAAAGAAATTTAGATCTGTTGGGGACTGATAACTATACAAATAGATCAACGATAGACGAGAAGAGAGTTAGAGCATATATCTCGGTTAGGAAAAACTTTATGAATGATCATTTGAATTTGGATGCAACGTTAATTGATGAGTATTATAATTATCATGGCTACGAGACAAATGACCTTTTACCTAATATCACAATTTCATACGCTAAGACTCCAAAGCATATCTTTCAGTTGTTTAATATCTCACATAGAAATCATCCTTCGTATTGGAGTTTACAAGACTATACAAAACGAGAGGATAAGTATACAATATCAAAAGGTAATCCTAATTTAAGACCAGATTTGATAAATAACACTGCCTTCAAATACATATTCAATCAGAGATACTCTCTAATGTTGGGATATGTGTATGTAAAAGACAATTTGCTAACACAAGAAATTTTCTTGCCTGATACGTTGTTAAAGTTAGAACAAGCAATGAATTTGGAGCAAACACAATATGCTTATGTGGCGTTGGATGTGCCAATTGAGATAGGGAAAAGATTTAGTTCTTCGTTTAGTATCAGTGTAAGAAGACAACAATACAAAACAGACGATTGGTTCGGACTTGAGTTTGATAATAGGTTTTGGCAATTGAATTTTTATAATCGTACAAGTTTTGTTATAATGACTAAACCAAGGATAATCCTTAATCTAACTTTTAATTATTTTTCTCATGGTTATGCAGCAATGCAAGAATATGATGATCAGTATCAACTACATGTTAGTCTATATGGACAATTCTTTGATAGTAGATTAAAATGTAATATTACTTTGTTTAATCTCGTAGACAATAGTCCATATATAAGGTATTGTAATCAACTTGGGCAAGATTGGAAACATTATGGAAATTTCTATGAGAAGATGATATTTATTGAACTTTCCTACACATTCAAAGGTTATAGACAAAGACAACAGAAAAATGTAGACACCTCAAGATTCGGTATGTAATAAGCAAAAATGAGTACTTTCCCATTTTATAAACAATTTGATGCCAAAGATTGTGGAGCAGCATGTTTGAGAATGATTGCTAAATATTATGGCAAAAGTTATTCTTTGGGCATTTTGCGAAAAAGAAGTTTTATATCTCGTGAAGGAGTAAGTCTTTTGGGGTTAAGTGAAGCTGCGGAGAGTATTGGATTCAAAACATTAGGAGTAAGGACTTCATTTAGAACATTTATCAAAGCACCTCTACCATGTATTGT
>CAVAII010000020.1:0-7096 GCA_963588535.1 Erysipelotrichaceae bacterium
ATAGAGTATTCGCTTTTTATCTTGTGTCGATATTCCTCGTCGAAGGTTATCTTTTTGAACTCCTTCTCTAAATCTTCTTCATTCCAAAGAGACTGCAACAATTCCTTAATGGTTTGATGATTAAGGATTAGATTAACCAGCGATATATACTTAATCTTAACAACATACTTACCGATAAGATAGGTTATCTTAGAGGTCTTATAGCATACCGCCTGCACAACATCGAACAAAGCAGCCTCCAAAGTAGCAGTACCCGAGGTAATCAAACCGCAATGTGCAACATTAAGGATATCATACGTACGGTCGAATACCAAATGCACATGGTTAGAACGAATATATTGTCGGTAATAATCCTCAGAGAAGGAAGACACGCAAGCAACTACGAAATCAAATTGCGGATATTTGTCTACCAAACTTGTCTGCAAAGGCAACATCTTCTTTATTTCTTGCTTACGACTGCCAGGCAAGATAGCAATTATAGGTTTCTCGCCGAGGTTATATGTTTTTAGGAAATTGTCTTTGTTATCCGAATTGTGAGTAAAGATAGATATCTCGTCCAAAAGCGGATTGCCAAAGTATTCTACCTCCATTCCGTACTTAGCATAGAAAGGTTTTTCGAAAGGAAGTATAACGTATAACTTATCTACTACTCTTTTTATGGTTTTTATTCGTCCTTTCTTCCAAGCCCATACTTGCGGAGAGATATAATAGAAGTTCTTAATGTTTTTGGAATGTGTGAATTTGGCAATACGCAGATTAAAGCCAGGATAATCTACAAATATCATACAATCGGGGGCAAAGTCTAAGATATCTTTTTTGCAGAGTTTGATATTGTTTAGCACCGTCTTTAGATGAATAGCAACCTCTACAATACCCATAAAGGCTAAGTCCTTAATATGTTTAACAACCTGCAAACCCTCTCTTTGCATATTATCACCACCGAAACCACGAAAGACAGCATTAGAATCGAAATGCTTAATATTTTGCATCAACAACGCTGCGTGTTTATCTCCGGATAATTCTCCTGCTACAATATAGTATTTCATAGTTCTTAATAATCAAATGTTGGATATCGTTTAATCTATCAATAGTATTAGTTGGTTATAGTGAGAGGTAGTTGTATTTCATTAAGACCACTATCACTCCCCCTAAGGTTATTACTAAGGATATTACTGATCCCATTGTTGCTTTTTGTTTCTTCTGTCGAGAGAAATATCTTAGAAGAAATATCTCGGGCAAGACAGCAAAGATATACATCTTAGCATTTAGACTAAATTCCAAACCCAAGAATCTTTGCAACAACAATATAACAAAGGCAGTCGCTATGGTTAGCAATATACTACCAACAAATCCATTTAGTATTTTGTTCTCCTTAAACCACATTAGATATTCTCAAATCTTGATTTATACGCATTGATATATTTCCAAGCCGTAAGGTCTATTTGCATCGGAACAATAGCAGCATAACCACTTTCGACTACATTCCAATCGGCGTCCTCTCTATCGTCTGTGCAATGATACTCTCCTCCTAACCAATAGATAGTATGACCGTCTTCTTTCTTTTGTTTATCAAACTCCTCCGTCCAATAACCTGTGGCTTGATGCCCTACTTTTATGCCTTTTATCTTACCCGAAGGGAAATTGACATTCAAACAAACGCCATCGTCTAAGCCTTTGTTCATAACATCGTCAATTATCTTTCTAACATACTCCTCACAATCGTCCAAAGAGGCTTCTTTATCATGATCACACAAAGAAAATCCCACACTCTTAACATTCTCTGCACAACCCTCCATTACAGCAGCCATAGTACCAGAGTAAATAGTGTTAATAGAGGTATTCGCTCCCATATTAATGCCTGCGAATAGGTAATCGGGGCGGCGTTTGAGTACATTATCAAAACCCATCTTTACACAATCCACGGGAGTACCCTCTAAGAAATATTCCTCATAGTCTTCTTGCTTGCAAACGGTCTGCAAGGACAAAGGAACACCCGTTGTAATAGCATGGCTCTTGCCACTCATCTCTACTTTTGGAGCAACTACTATGACCTTACCCAAAGGCTTTAAGATATCTATCAACAAACGTATTCCTTTGGCTTGATATCCATCGTCATTAGTTACAAAAATCAATGGTTTGTCTTTCATTACTTTCATAAATTTTGTTAAAACGAGAGCAAAAATAATAAAAATCTTTGTTCTAAAAGCAAAAAAAGCAGTATTTTTGCAAATTATTTTAGAAAACGCTATGATAAAAAAACTGATACGCATACCGATTGACCTATTAATGAGTATAAAGAATCCTTTTATACGCTTCCTTTTCGTAGGAGGAATCAACACCATTGTGGGTTATACTTTGTTTATTTTATGTCGTTGGGTTGGTATGGAAAGAGCAGTCGCAGTTTTGGTATCTACCGTCTTAGGCGTATTGTTCAATTATCACAGCACAGGTAAGATAGTTTTCAATAATCGTGGTTACAACGTCCTTATACAATTCTTTATAGTCTATGGCATAATGTATGTAATCAACCTAATAGAATTGCATTATTTGGATATAAGTGGGCTGTACAATTTCTTTTTTGATATAGACAGATCTAATTGGGACTTGCTTACTCGTTTCTCTATCGATTTGGATAAGGCAGGCGATGCTATCGGACAATTGATAGTTGTCTTGCCTAACGCCATTGTTACTTTTCTTTTGAACAAGACTTTTGTTTTCTCTCAGAAAAAACGCAAAGAGCAATAATTCCATCCTAAAAAGAAATTTCTCTCCCCTCTCGATTGCCTTATAATAGAAGGATAATCGAACAAAAAAACAATATTTTACCTAAATAATTTGCTTATTTTCAAAAACTTTTTGTAATTTTGCATCGTTAATAAAGTAAGAACGAAAAAAGTCAAAGTATTATGAAAATTAAAATTTTTTTTACAGTTATTCTAATTGTATTCTTCTCTTCTTGTAGAGATAAAAAGATATCCTCAACCTACAAATTCCCATACACATATCAAGGGCAGACGCTTTATTACAACGTTACGTCTTCGAATACAGTTGAGGTAACTTCTAATTGTCCAGACAGCAATCGTGGTATCAAAGGTAAGGTCGTAATACCCTCAAAGGCTACTTATAAGGGTAATACTTTCTCGGTTACTTCCATTGATAGACACGCCTTTTTGGATTGTCGTCACCTAACTAGCGTAAAGATACCCTCATCGGTTACTTCTATCGATTGGTATGCCTTCGCTGGTTGCACTGGACTTAAAGAAATAGAGATACCCTCTTCGGTTACTTCTATTGGGTGGTACGCTTTCTCGGGTTGTAGCAGTTTAACGAGCGTAGAGATACCTCCTTCTATGACCTCTATCGATGAATGGGTCTTTGAGGATTGTAGTAGTTTAAGAAGTGTAACTATTCCTTCGTCCGTTACTACTCTTGGCTATTGGACTTTTCATAATTGTAGTAGTTTGAATAGTATTGATATACCCTCTTCGGTTACTTATATTGGTAAAGGAAGTTTTGCTGGGTGTAGCGATATAGACACTATCTATTCAAGGAATCCTTATCCGCCTACTATTGAGAACGAGAGCACTTTTGATGATATCTCCCGTGATAATACTGCGATATTTGTTCCCAAAGGTAGCATCGAGGCATACAAGAAAGCCGTTATCTGGGATCAATTCTCTAACATACAAGAGTATTAACACAAGTATTTATGTTCTTTCTCGAATACAAGCGTTAGAATTATTTACCGAACAGACTCTTTTGTCCTAATAGGGGATCAAACTTTCGCAAAAAGGGATCAAACTCTCGCAAAAAGGGATCAAACGTTCGCAAAAAGGGAGGAAACTGTTGCAGACGATATCGTTCGGTGTCGGTGAACGATATCGTTGACCGCCGATGAACGATATCGTTCGGTTCAGGTGAACGATATCGTTCGCAACCGTTTCCTCCCTTTTTGCGACAAGATAATAAGGTTTTGCGAACGTTTGATCCCTTTTTGCGAAAGTTTGATCCCCTATTCAGACGAAATAGTCCCTATTTACTAATGAATAGTGCCTTATTAGAGCTTATTTTAACTTATTTAGGATCTGTTGGTAGTGGTTTTCGAAGGTCGAGGACCAGGTTGGACGGGAGGAGAGGAATTTGTCCATTACTTGTTTCGCTTTTGCATACTCGCCCCTTTGATACAAAACCCATGCGTATGTGTCTACGAAGGTCAATTCGTTAGGATACTTCGCTATAACCTTCTCTATGTACGTCAAAGCCTTATCCAAATCCTTATTGTCCAAACTCAAATAGTACGCATAGTTGTTAAGTACCGAGTAGTTGTTAGGATTCAACTCCAATGCCTTATCATAATTCTTGTACATCTCCTCCGTCTGCCCAAGAACGTGATAACAATCTCCCAAGTTCATATAAAAATCCTCTTTCAAGGCTTTGTCTGTGCCTGTTCTGTCCAAACCCATCTTTAAGGACTCAACGGCAGCCTCATATTTGTTGCTTGCCTCCTGATTAACTCCCTTAAACAGATATGCCATAGGCTGTTCGGGGTAGGTTTCGATGGTCTTGTCGGCTATTTCTATCATATCATTCGGCTGCATAAAGGTAGAGGACGAATATAACCAATTGATATACGTATCATACGTTCCGCAACCCATAGCAATAGCCTTTTGAGCAGAATAAGATGCATTCTTGTAGGCATTTTGTCGCATATAACCGATGTTAAGTAAGCCCCATAACTCACAGTTAGAGGTGTCCTTCGTCTGTTTCATCGTCTCCAACAAAGAAAAGAACTTATTGAAAACGATAGAGTCCGTATCTACTTTGTCGCCGTATATGGTTGTGAGGACATTTAGTTTGGTTGAGAAGTCCAAATCCTCTTGCCAAACGCCTTTTTTGAGATAATAATAGACTGAGTCCGAATTGTTTTTAGCCAAATAGTAATTAACGTAAGTGAAGTTCATAAGGTTGTTATCCGACTCGGTTTGTTCTACTTTTTTGTAGTATTCAAAAGCCTTGTCGTAGTCTTTTGCCTTCATTCTCATCTCGGCTAATATCGACCAATACTTTGTTTGCGAAGGGAATGCCTTTGCTAATTTCAATATCTCCTGCTCGGCTTTCGAGGTATCCTTTTGCGATAAGTATAGATTGTATTTTAGCATAGAGGTTTGGTCATTTACTCCAAACACTTTCTCCATTCTATCTAGTGTATTCAACTCCCCTTTCGTGTCGCTCTTAACATGATAGATGCTTACCAGTTGTTGCCAATATTCTATAACCGAAGGCTGCTGTTTAACTATTGTTTCAAAGACTTTTATCGTATTGTCATAGTCCTGAATGGAGAGATAGACGTCTGCTAATTGCAGTTTGTACCAAATATTATTGTTATCCTTTTCTATTGCCTTCTTGCCGTACTCTATACTCTTGTTAATGTTCTGTTTTTGGAACTCAATATTAGATAGGTAATAGAGGGCGGCAGAGTTATCTGCGTTTTGAGTTAGGATTTCGTTATAGATGTTTTCGGCTTTTGATAAGTCGCCGTTATTAAAACTTATCATAGCGTCTATCATTAACGAATTAACCTTCGTATCGCCCATCGAGGTGCTATTTTGATTAACTTTCTTATTAGCACATGAGGACAACAAAATCACAAAGGACAATATTAATATAGGTAGTCTATTCATTATCTTATTTAATGGATATCTTGTTGTGGTTATTCTTTTGTTTATTGCTTTTTTCTCTTATTTTATTGTAGAGAATGCACCTAATGACAATTCGTCTGCTTGCTTTTTGTAGGTGGTGTTATTGCTTAGCATAGAGTTAAGTAAGATAGCGTTCTCAACTACGGAGTCATGAGCAATAATAGTATTCTTTATAATGCTTTGCTTAACTATGGCGTTATCCTCTATTGATACGTATGGACCGACAACAGAGTCTTCCAAAACAACGTTCTTACCTATATAACAAGGTTCTATTATTTTGGAATTAGTCTCTTTAAGGCTACTATCAATAGTATTTAAGCCCATATTCAAACATAATAATCTTTGGTTAGTATTAACAACTGCGTCTTTGTTGCCACAATCTAACCACTCTTTTACTTGTTCGCTACGAAAAGCAAAACCACTTTGTAGCATATTATCTAATGCGTCTGTAAGTTGGTATTCATTAGAATGAACGATGTTATTATCTATCAAACGCTTTATTTCATTGTATAATCTCTCGCCTTCTCTAAAATAGTAGATACCTATTATAGCCTCGTTGCTAACAAACTCTTTTGGTTTTTCTACAAAGCCGATGATTTTGCCAGTAGAGTCTTTCTTAACAACGCCAAACTGTTGAGGGTTCTCTACGCAAGAAGTCCAGATAATACCTTCTACGGATAGGTCCATAGTAAAAGATGCGTCAAACAATGTATCTGCGAAGGCAACAACAGTAGGACCTTGAAGGATATCTTTTGCACACCAGATAGCATGAGCAGTACCTAATGGAATGTCTTGATGGAAAATCAAACCCTTTGCACCCAAACTCTCGGCAACGTTTATTAAGTCTTTCTCGACTTGTTCACCAAAATCACCGATTACGAAACCTATGTTATCGACCTTAACGCCGCAAGTCTTAACTATTTCTTTGCAAAGGATCTTTACTATCTCTTGTCCACAAACTTTTATTAATGGTTTAGCAGTTGTAAGTGTATGAGGGCGTAAACGTTTGCCCATACCTGCCATTGGTATTATAATATTCATCTCTCTTTTTGTTTTATTCTTTTTTGGTCTATGCCGTTTTATCTATTCTATTTATATGTCTTTATCTATTTACACTAAGCATTTTTGTCTATTCCAAAAACACTTATCCTCTATAACGCTATTTTTTTTGTATTATTGTAAAATAGTTTTCTCTCTTTTTCTCTATTTATTTTGTCTTTTCGTGTGGTCTTATTCTCTTCTCTTCCTCCTATCAAGTCTCCATATCTATACAATTGTTAATTTTGGATAGAAAATAGTTAATTTTTGGCTTTTTTGATGTTTTTTTAGTGAAATACTGCGATTTATTCGGTTTTTTTATCGCTTTTTGCTCTCTTTTTCTACTTTTATCCTAACGC
>CAVAII010000021.1:0-8274 GCA_963588535.1 Erysipelotrichaceae bacterium
GTCTGGACTTCCTTTGTACTCAAATAAGTAAAGTTCACGGTAGGCCGTGAACATTTACAACTTTACTTTTGAGTATTTTTTTCTGAAATTGTCCAGACTTCAGATGCCAAAAGGAAAGCGTAATGCTTTTTTTATGTCGCTTAAAAGAGAAACTTATCTCTTTCGGTCGCAAAATTACAACTAATTTTTAATATACAAGTAATAAATAAGGCGTTAATAAAAGAAATAAATCATAGAAATATTTGTAAGTATCTAATAAACACTGCGATTATAGAAATCTTGAGAACGGCAATAAAGATAAGATAAGAATGTTATTCGAGAAAGAAAGAGAACGAGAAAAAATAATAAAAGAGGGATAGTTAGCGTTTAACAGTTAGTTAAGAAAATAAAAAACTATTATAATATGAATAGGGTAGAGAAGGCAGAAGAATTGCATAAACAAGGATTTAATTGTGCTCAAGCAGTAGCAATGGCATTTGCAGATTTGTATAATATAGACCAAGATCAGATGGCAAGACAAACTTGTGCATTCGGTGGAGGTATAGCCAAACAACAATTAACATGTGGGGCAGTCTTGGCTATGTGTATGCTTATGGGATTAGAAGAGGGCAATAGCAATAGTGAAGACAAAGAGAAAAGATCACGTTGTTATGCCGAGACAAAAAGATTATGTTCTTTGTTTAGGGAGAGATATGGTAGCACGGAGTGCAAAGATATTATTGGAAAGAATCCTTGCAGAGAGAAAGTTATGTTGGCTGCCGAGTTATTTGATAACTACCTAAAAGAAAAGAATAATTAATGCTTTTCTGCTAATCGTTGCTTAGCCAAAGGGTGTCCTAATTTTTCGGCTGATACATACCAATCGAATGCTTTTCGCCAATCTACTTCTACACCTAAACCATTCTCATAGCAAACACCCAAATTGAATTGTGCATCGGCATCTCCGTCTTGTGCAGCTTCTTGCCAGAATTTTACTGCTGTGCTAAGATTTTTCTTAACGCCCCAACCCTGAAAATAACAATAGCCTAAACTTATGGCAGCTCTCTTTTCGCCATTGTCGTATGCTTTTTGTAACCAATAGAATGATTTCTTGTAGTCGAAGGCACTGCAAAGAGAATCTTTATAGCAATTACCCAAATTCAGCATTGCCCCAACAAGACCACTATCGGCTGCTTGCTCATACAAAGATATTGCTTTAAGACAATCTGCTTCTACACCTTCGCCATAATAATAATGTATAGCCAAGTTGTACATTGCCTTAGGATGATGTTGTGCTGCAGCTTGCTCGTACCAATAAACTGCTTTGGCTTTATCTGGTAATACACCCCAGCCCTCGTCGTAGCAGACTCCCAAATTGTATTGAGAAATTTTGCTACCTGCTTTTGCATTTTTGATATAATCCTCAATAGTTTGACTATTAAGCGTAAGCGAGGGAGCTAATAACGCTAACAGACTAATGATTACGATACTATTTTTCTTGATCATCGAAGTAAAAATTATAAATTACATCAAAATATTTTTCTCTACTAATATAGTCTTTTGGATAGCAGAAAAAGGCATAATTGCTAATAAGTTCATCGCCGTAATAACCTTCTATAAATAGGTAGTCGGTATTAGGGTTGAAATCTTTTAAGTCCTTATAAGCAATACTCCTTAACTCTTGTACTTGATTGGCTTTGATAGTAGTTTTTTCTTGGATGTCAACGTAGCGAGCGGAGTCTTCGTTATTCAATATACTTAGTTTGTAAGTAAGGCAAGTGTCGGTGTTTAGATCACTGCAAACATATATTCTAACACTATCCTTAATGTTCTTATCTATTATAAAGATAACATCTTGATAAGACTTTTGAGCAGTATAATACAAAGGCTTAACATCGCCGTTTTTCTCTACGCAACCCCAACCTACGCAAGGGTAAGGATCATTATATTGCCAAAACAATGTTCCCATACAATAAGGTTTGTGTAGTCTATGAGCCTCCATTGCCATCTTCATACCCTCTTGCTGAGTTAGTTGAGAATAAAGTATATATTGATCGTCAGAGGTATAATCGCCGAACCACTCTTTTAGTCTATTATCAATCAATTCAAAACCTCTTGGGTGCTTTTGGTGAATAGCAAAATCTTCGTTATCTTTGGTATATGGACGTGAGCAATATATCTCTGCTGTCTGTTGATTCATTGCCCCTTGAAAACCATATTCGCTCATAAAACGAGGAATCTTGTGTGTATATGTTTCGAAATTGGAGTCTGCCCACCAAACGCCATAATAATGACAATCGCCATTAGTTCTACTGCGTTCGCTTCCCCAACCATGATTAACAGGCGAGGAGTGGATATAGTCTAATGTCGGAACGTATTGCTTACTTATATTACCCAAAATATCTTTGAATAAATAATCGTAGTCTTTTACTGCTTGGATAGTATCTTTTACGATTTGTTTCCAACCCCAGTGGTTCCAACCTTCCCAAATCTCGTTGTTGCCACACATAAGAGCCAAGGAAGGATGCCCTGCTATACGGATAGTGTTTTGAATGGCGTCTGCTTTTACATTATTAATAAAATTCTTGTCCACAGGATATAACTCGGTCGAGAAAGGATAGTCTTGCCAAACTAAAATGCCATATTTATCGCAAAGGTCAAAGAACTCATCGCTACCATAATCACTACCGCCCCAAATACGTAACATATTCATATTAGCATTAGCAGCAAGTATTATATCAGTTGTAGGGTTGGCGTAAGTCATTATATAGTTAGCACCTTTCATAAAGACATCTTGTCCATTTACTTTGAAAAAGAAACTTTCGCCTATGCTATCTTGTTGTCTTACTAAGTCTATGGTACGAACTCCAAACTGAGTAGTCTGCAATATATTGCTTAGAGAATCTAAACAAATATCTACATTATACAGATATTGTTTACCCATACGATTAGGATACCATAACTCTGCGTCTTTGAGTGTAAATTCAAAAGTATAATAACCGCTTTCGTTAGGTTCTAATACAAAATCCATATCTTCGTCTATATCTACGGCGTAATCATAGTCTTGTTTGTGATTAGTTATTATGAGTTTGTGCGTAGAGGTTAAGGGACGGCGGAAAAGAATATTCAAAATCATCTCGCCATTTTGTTTTCCTTCGGTATTGAAGGTAATTTCTTTGGTTTGAATATTAGCATAATCAATACAAGGAGTATCGTTCTCGAAAGATAACCAAATAGCGTTGATTCTTGGAGCCAAAGTCTTTGGATGCCAATCCCAACCGTATAGATATTGAGGAGAACGTTGGTGCATACGTATAGAGTCTTTGGGAGTAAAACGCAATTCTATTTTGTTTTTACCCTTCTTAAGATATTTTTTGATATTGTCATGATATTCCAAAAAAGAATTATTGTAGTTTTTGACGAATTTCTTGTTGATATATAAAGCACAATTGCCATCAATATTTTGAATATTTAGATAGGCGAAATCTTTTTGTAGTTGTTGCTTATCGACCTTGAACTCACAATAATAATTCCAATTCATTTTGTCTATTGCTTCCAGTTGTTTCTCGTTCTGACGGACAAACATAGAATCAATAATGCCATTAGATTGTAGTATTGTGTAGGTATTTATATAGAAGTCCATATCAAAGTCTTTGCATTTGATATCTTCTCCATTTGACAATTGAGCATCATAGAAAAATATTACATTATCTTCTACACTCTCTTGTTGTTGTGCATATAACACAAAACTGCTAACAAATAATACTAAAACAAGTAGTCTTTTCATTTTGTTTTATTCGTCTGTTTGAATATTCTTTTTTCTAAACCTTATTAAATCTTATCCTAATAAAATAATTTTCTAACAGCATAAAGCAGCAGCACCTAATATTGCTGCATTATCTGCACCTAATCCTGATAATTCTATATCTATTGTATTTTGGAATACCGAGAATAAGTCTTCCTCTAAATATTTTTTCAAGGGTTTGAGTATATAGTCTCCGCTGTTGGCTAATCCTCCGAATAGATAGACTTTCTCTGGTGAGGTTACCTCGGCTGCATTGGCTATACCTAAGGCTAATTTCTGTGCGGTGTAATCAAAACACTCCAAGGCTATAGCATCGTTTTGTAGGGCTGCCTCATATATATTCTTACTTGTAATCTTATCCTCGTCCAAAGAGCGAAGCACAGAAGGTTTGTTGGATTTGCTTAACATCTCTTTTATAGTTATCACAATACCTGTAGCAGAGCAATATCTTTCCAAACAACCCTTGCGACCACAAGCACATAATCTGCCATTAGGTTCTATTATCGTGTGTCCAACTTCTCCTGCAAAGCCAGTATGACCATAGACTAATTTGCCATCTACTACAATACCTGAACCAACACCAGTACCTAAGGTAATCATTATAAAATTCTTTACATTCTTTGCCTTACCGTATATCATTTCTCCTATTGCGGCAGCGTTGGCATCATTGGTTATTGTAACTTTTAGATTGTAGCCGTCTTTTAATAGTAATACTTCCAAAATCTCCTTAATGTTGATTAGTCCATTAAATGGTAAATTAGGAGCGTACTCTATTGTACCATGATAATAATTACCATTTGGAGCACCTATGCCAACTCCTAAGATTAGATTCTCTTCTTTTACGCTATCGCAAAGTAATTCTATTTTGGAGGTTAGTGCTTTTAGATAAAGATCTACTTCCGAGAAATCTGTTGTCTTTAAGTTTTCTTTCGCAATAACTTCACCCTTGCTATTAACTAATCCTATAATGGTATTTGTTCCACCTATATCTATACCGATGCTATAATTCATGACCTTATTTATTTAATTGTTTTGGTTATTTTGTCTAAAAAATTCTGTGAATATTTGTTCTTTTGTCCTAACTATCTAAGGAGTTCATTAAATCCTCCATAGTAAAGAATCCTTTCTTATCTTTGATAAGTTCTGCACCCATTACTGCACCCAAAGCAAGTCCTTTGCGGTTAAGAGCCTTGTGTTTAATCTCAATTACATCGCATAGAGAATCGTATGAGACGATATGAGTACCAAATTCTTCCCCTTTGCGAATGGAATTAACGGGCATAATATTCTCATCTCCCTTAATATCTTGTTTCCAAGAAGAGATGTTGTGATAATTGCTCAATAGGTCGTTGGCAATAGTAATAGCAGTACCCGAAGGGGCGTCTTTCTTGTGAATATGATGTATTTCGGTTACAGAAGGTAAGTAGGAAGGATATTTATCCATCATTTTGGCTAAATAAATATTGAGTTTGCGAAATAGATATACTCCAATAGAAAAATTAGAAGAATATAGAAAAGTTTGTTTCTCGTTTATAACCTTTTCTTTTATCGTAGGTAGATTATCATGCCAACCAGTTGTGCCACTAACCAAAGGGATATTTCTTTTGAAACACTCCATAAAATTATTTATCGCACTATTTGGCTCCGTAAACTCTATTGCTACGTCTATTGCTTTGTTATCTACTTTCTCAAAATTATCATCTATATCAATGATATCTACTATCTTGTGCCCTCTTTGTGTAGATATCTCTTCTATTTGATGACCCATCTTGCCGTAGCCTATAATAAGTATATTCATATCAAAAAATAATCAAATATTTCGTCTTGCAAATTTAGGAAAATAATAGATAAAAAAACATTTTTTCGTAAAAATATTATTCCTAACGTTACTAACAAAACGACAATTTAGTATCTTTGCAACTCAAAAATAGATAGATTGCGTTTGTTTATAAAAACAATAAACTTTTAATAATGAGTGAGAAAATTGTTTGTGTAAATGTTATTTTGGCTCTTCATTTACCGTCTACTTATACCTATCGTGTACCAGAGAAATTAGTAGACAAGATGCAGATTGGTCAGCGTGTAGTAGTACAATTAAGGAAAAAAATCTACTCTGCTATAGTTGTAGAAATAATTGACGATTGGAAACCAACGACTACTAATAATACCACCTCTTGCTCACCTCGAATGGAGTTGAAATATGTATTGGATATTATAGACAAACAACCTATCGTTACAGATAAACAAATCAAGTTTTTTAACTGGATTGCCAATTACTATATTGCATATATTGGAGACGTCCTAACAGCAGCCTTACCAGCGTCTTTAAGATTGAAAAGCGAGACAATAGTAACTATTTCACCATATTTTAATTCTGATATATCCTCCTTAAACGAACAAGAGTTAGAAGTTTTTAATTTTGTTGTCTCGAAAGACAAAATATCATTAGAAGATATCAAAGCCGATTTGGATAATCAAAATATATTGAAGATTGTTAACAAACTAATCAGGCAAGATATTCTTATAACAGACGAAGAACTCTATAGTAGATACACTCCAAAGAAAGAGACTTACCTTACACTTAACCAGGAGTACAAAGATAAAGACAAACTAAAAATATTACTCGACGGTTTAGACAAATCCAAAAAGACCCAACCACAAGCAGATATTATTCTAAAATATCTATCTCTATCGCAAGGCAGAGATATAGTTAAGCGATCAGAATTAGAAGACGAAGGGTGCAACTCTTCAACCATTAACACATTATTAAAAAAAGATATCCTCGTTAAACAAAGTATAGAAATCTCACGATTAAAACTCGGCAAGCAAAGCGATCAAGTAGAGAATATTCAACTTAATAGCGAACAACAACTATGTTTTGATAATATAGTATCTAATTTTGACACTACTCCTATACATCTTATATATGGAGTAACTGGTAGTGGCAAGACGGAGATATACATCAAACTAATAGATAGAGCCCTTAAACAAGGCGGACAAGTCCTTTATCTAATACCCGAAATAGCCATAACAACACAACTAATCAAACGTTTGGAGAAATATTTTGGCGGTAAGGTAGCAGTATATAATAGTAAATTCTCTACTATGGAGAGAGCGGAGATTTGGCAACGGACGATGACGGATAATAAAGACAAACAATTGCAGATTATTCTCGGATCCCGCTCTTCTGTATTCTTGCCTTTTACTAATCTTCAACTTGTGATAATAGACGAGGAACATGACACCTCTTTCAAACAAAGTGATCATGTACCACACTATAATGGACGAGATTGTGCTTTGTATCTTGCCAAATTATTCAATGCTACTACCATATTAGGTAGTGCTACCCCGAATATAGAGACTATGTATTTGGCAACCGACAACGCAGAGACTAATACTTCCAAACATTATATGTTACATACACTTACCAAACAATTTTATGACATTCCCTTGCCCGATATAGAACTGGTTGATATGCGAATGGCAAAAAGAGAGAACTTAATAAAAGATATTTTCTCCGTTGCCCTTTTGGACGAAATATCCTCCGCACTTAATAATAAGAAACAAGTAATAATATTCCAAAATAGAAGAGGGTACGCTCCTCATATCGAGTGTAATGTATGTGGATACATACCTTCTTGTCCTAATTGCGATGTTGCGTTGGTCTTGCACAAAGATAAGAAAGATTTGGAGTGCCACTATTGCGGTTATCATATAGATGCGTTGTCTTATTGTCCGCAATGTCAATCTCATTCGGTGCGTTTAGTCGGCTATGGTACGCAAAAGATAGAAGAACAATTGGAGGTGTTTTTCCCGGATGCCAAAATCAAACGTATGGATTTAGACTCTACTCGACTCAAAGATTCTTACAATAATATAATTACAGATTTCGCTAACCATAAGATAGATATCCTTTGCGGGACACAGATAATTACCAAAGGTTTAGATTTTGAAAATGTATCCTTAGTCGGAGTCTTAGGTACAGATACTATGCTTCATTATCCAGATTTTCGTTCTAACGAAAGAGCATTTCAAATTCTAACACAAGTCAGTGGTAGAGCCGGCAGAAAAGGTAAGCAAGGAAAAGTTTTGATACAGACCTACGAGACAGGTAATCCATTATTGCAGAATGTTGTTAGTAGAGATTATTGGCAAATGTATGACGCGGAGATTAAAGAACGACAGATGATGAATTTTCCTCCTTTCTGCAAGATAATAAAGATAACTTTGCAACATAAAGATAAGACTTTGTTGGAAACCAAAAGCATGGAATACACAAGACAATTGCGAAAAATATTCGGAGGCCGTCTATTTGGTCCCCAAACTCCAGTAATAGAGAAAATACGAAACTATTACGCTAAAGAGATTTGGATAAAAATAGAGAAGAAATTATCTTACCAACTTGCCAAACAAAAATTAAGAGAATATAACGAAGAATTCCTTGTTAAAAGAGAGAACTGCACCATAAGAATCTCTATAGATGTCGACCC
>CAVAII010000022.1:0-3672 GCA_963588535.1 Erysipelotrichaceae bacterium
GAGTTACAAAGGCGAAAAAGCGATATTTGGAGATTATACCTCAACTTCTCAAAAAGAGAGGATAGGGAAAATAGAACATTTTTGAAATGTTAAAAAAATGAGGTAAGTGAAAAGAAAACGATAAAGGGAGTTATATGATATAGGAAAAATAATTTCTTTATTAATAGAAAGTTTTGTAATTTTGCACAAACTAAACGATAATAAAATAAATAAAATGGCAACTAAGGTATCTTTCGCATTTCAAGGCAAAACACTTTTTTAAGATAATTTTCATACTTTTCTAAAAATAGTAAATTTGCAAATCAAAAACCTTTACTAAAATGAAAGAACAAGAGAGAGAAAAAATCAAAGTAATGAATTTGCACGGAGAAGAATTGGTTGAATATTGCTGGTGTAAAACAACAGATAAGGATTTATCTTTTATTACAATACAATTATATCTGAATTTAGGTAAAGAAAAAGATGTTAGTAAATACCTTGAACGCATTATTTATAATAACGAGAACGTAGTTTATTTCTACCCTACGTTGTATGAAACTGCCGAAGCCTTTGCCGAAGCCAAAAAGAAAATCAAAGGTAAAAAATTTATTGGAAGCATACCCGATGGTGAACTATATCTTTAATTATTGCATCTTTTTCAATTGCCTTATATAATCTACCATATCGTCATAAATCTCAGGGAGTAGTTTCTTAAATTGCTTATTGCCTATAAATGCGTTTTCAAAAGCGTGAGCAATATATTCCGTTTCCCTCTTTGTTTGAATTGCAAAATAATCATCATCGTGTCCTCGACCATAGATTAAAGTTAAGGCTTTTATTGTGTCTCCTACTGCCAAATATTGTTCTATTGCGTCATTACACTCCTTTGTACTTAATCCTTGTTGTTCTCTTTGCCTTATTATTCCATGCAAGGAATTAATATTCGCTCCTGTGAGATTTGCCATATATTCCGCCCAAGAAATTGTTTTTGTTGGAACTCCATTACTATCTCTACTTACTGCCACCTTTGTATTCAACAATAAGTCGCTGTGTCTTTTCATCATATCTTTAAGTTCCTTCGTTTGATTTAACCACCTTTGATAATCTATTATGTGTCCATATTCGTGATAAATAACAGATTTTTTATACCAATCAGAACTATAAAGTCTATCATTTATATAAATAACCACCCTACTATGTAAAGAGTCGCTATAAGACGAACCTTTTCCTCTAATAAAACCTAAATCTACTTTTCGTTTCGGATTAAGTAATCTAAAAAAGTCCATATTGAATCCTCCCAAATTTTCTAAATACTTTCCACCTTGCCATAATTGTTTTGGTATATACAATCTCTCTAATCGTTTATGCCACCTTGCTTTAATATCCTCTATTTGCTTTTGTGTGCGTTCTGCGTGTCTTGCAACCTGGCAACAGAAATAGAATACTCTTAGTAGTAGATTGGTTTGCCGTTAAGGATGGTGGTCTCTATGTAGTTAGTAAAGGTATGACCGAGAAGAGGAGAGAATTGACATTTGGAGAGAATAGTGTCTTTGGTGACAAGTGTTGTCTTGTTAGGGTTAATGATAACAAGGTCGGCAAAATAACCTGGAAGTATCTCGCCACGATCCTTGAAACCAAAGCGAAGGGCAGGATTCTTACACATCTTATCGGCTATCAACCTCATCGGCCAACCCTCTTGGGCGGCTATCTCTAACATCATAAGTAAAGAGAATTGAATAGAAGGTATCCCACTTGGAGCAGAAAAATAATCCTTTTGCTTCTCTGCTAATAGATGAGGAGCATGATCGGTAGCAACTATATCTATATAACCATCTCGCAAAGCATTACGCAAAGCAGTCCTATCGGCAAGTGTCTTAATAGAAGGATTGCACTTGATAAGATTGTTATAAGAGCGATAATCCTCGTCATAGAAATAAAGATGATTAGGCGAAACCTCGCAAGTTATGTTCTTGCCTTTAAGATCTTGGGAAGAGAACAGACTAATCTCCTTCTCGGTTGTTAGGTGTGCAACGTGGAAATTAGTATTGTACTTTTCTGCCAAACGGACAGCAAAAGAAGAGGATCGATAACACACCTCGGTATCTCTAATCAAGGCATGAATATTATAAGGTAAAGGGTCAAGACCTTGGTAGAGGAGTTTATTACGGAGGATCGTTTGTTCGTCTTCACAATGTGCGACTATAAGTTTTTGTTTGGCATTTTTGAACAAATATTCTATCATATCAGTGTTATCGACAAGCAGATTGCCAGTAGAAGATCCTAAAAAGAGTTTCAGACCTGCTAAATATTCGTTATCAAAATCTAATGCCTGTGGAATATTATCATTGGTTAGACCGAGGAAAAGACGGAAATTGCATTTCATCTTTTGTTTGGCTAACTCCAACTTAGAAAAGAATGTCTGTTTATCTACAATCGAAGGGGTGTTGTTGGGCATATCGCAGACTGTGGTAACACCTCCACGAAGGGCTGCTGCAGATTCGGTAGACATATCGGCTTTTTGTTCTCCTCCTGGCTCACGAAAATGAACATGAACGTCTATTATACCAGGGAGAATCAACTTGTCCTTGGCATCTATTACTTGTGTAGATAAGGGTAATGAAGAAGAAATATCCTCATCGGTGATTGTCTGAATACGATCTCCCTTGATGAGAATATTTTTTCTTTCATCTATTACCGTACCATTCTTGATATAAGTGTACATAGTAAAGATAATATTGTATTAAGTAGGTTGAAGGTGATTAAGTAAGAAAAAAATTTGATTATCTCAGCACTATTCTAACCTACAACGCACAAAAATCTGTATTAACGCAATTTCTCTTCGTCAATATCCTTAGATATAGCCTCGTCTACTAATATTCTTCCGCAATATTCACAAACGAGTATTTTCTTGTGCATTTTTATCTCCATTTGTCTTTGAAGAGTAACCTTATTGAAGCAACCTCCGCAAGAGTCTCTATCTACTTTTACAACAGCAAGTCCATTACGTGCATTACCTCTAATACGTTTGAAGGCTTGTAGGTATTTCTCTCCCTTAGGTTCTTGTTTAAGGATATTCTCCTCTTGAAGTTGCATCTCTACAAGTTTGGCTTCTTGCTCGGAAGTCTCCTTAACGATAACCTCTAACTCTCCTTGTTTATGCTCTAAGTCTTTTTGTTTTTGATCTAAGTTTTGTTGAGCATCTGCTATCGTTTGTTCGTAAGCAGAGATTTCGTTATTAGCCTCTCTGATTTTCTTTTCGCAAAGTTCTATCTCCAATTGTTCAAACTCTATCTCTCTTGCAATAGAATCATGCTCACGAGCATTCTTTATCTTGTTTAGTTGGTTCTCGAACTTAGCAATAGAAGCCTTGTGCTGCTCTATTAAATTGTTTTGTTCTACTATTCTGCCTTTACACTCTTGTTGTAATTCTGATTGTTTGGCTATTCTTGTAGTTAAACCCTCTATGGTATCTTCCAAAAGTTTGACTTGCTCAGGCAACTCACCTCTTTCCTTAATAATAGCGTCTATTTCGGACTCTATTTTTTGTAATCTGTATAAGGAAGTCAATAATTTCTCTACCTCTTTGTCAGCATCTTGTGCGTGATAAATAACTTTAGGCTCTTCTTTCTTTACTTTCTTTGCCATATTTTATAAGAATTTTACTCTGTTTGTCTGATCTGATATATATAGGGG
>CAVAII010000023.1:0-5832 GCA_963588535.1 Erysipelotrichaceae bacterium
GTATAAATAGTTTGGCGGGGATGGAATATTCGGGACTTTATAGCCAGACTAATTGCCAAACGATTGATTATATAATAAGTAATTGTGTTTCCGCTCTAAAAGGTATTGCTATCTCATACAGCAAACTAATAAACAACAGATCAGGTATTACTTTTAATTCGGAGGACGAACACAAATCAAAAGTCTTATCACTAAAAGACAACGCTTTAAGATAATTCTTTTCTACTTAACTTAGATCTAACCTCAACCAAAAAACAAATCAAACCACCTTAGTAAGACACTGTTTTTATAGTATCACTGATTATTTTATTAGTTAGTGTAATCGCTGAAATAAAATCAGTAAAGAAAAAATTCTTTTCAGTAATCGCTGAAATAAAATCAGTAATCAGTAAATTATTATCAGTAATTATTTCGGCTTCTTGTTTTATAATCTTACCAGTCTCCCATCTCTTAGGATTGGAACGCTATGACAAGTATTTAAGGTAAAAGTATATTCGAACACATCGTCCATTTGGGCTTTTCTTAATCTATGAATATGAGCGGCTTTCTCCAAATAATTTCTTAAATCTCCCTTTGCAGTATTCCATAAATCGATAGCAGCAAATGTAGCATCGTCTTTGCAAGAAAAAGAAGTATTCCCCTCTAATAATCTTTGCATCAAAGCACCTGCAAATAAGGTATCCTCCAAACAAAAAGTATTTTTCCAACCCGAACACAAGACAATAACATTCTTATCCTCGCCTTTAAGATAATCCGCAAGTGCATCTATATTAGCAAACGCACCTATTACGATCTCCTTTGCCGATGAGGTTTGAGCAAGTTTAATAGCCTGAGTACCATTAGTAGTAGTATGAACGATAGTCTTACCCTTTATCTCTTTGTTTCTAAAATTCAAGGCACTATTGCCATAATCTGCAAAATCAATCTTTCTCTCTATCCTCTCGCCTGCTACCAAAAAACCTTTGTCTTTGTACTCCTTTGCCTCCTCTAACGAAGCCACAGGAATAATCTCTCCACCCCACTCTATTATAGTACACATAGTTGTGGTAGCACGTAAGATATCTACCACAACGCAAACAAAATCTTCCTTAATATTCGAATACTCGAACAGAGCAGGCGAAAACACTGTGCTTACTTGCATTTTTCTAATCGTATAATAAGAATTGTCCGCCTCTATATTGCTGCATACCGTCAGAGTCTATGTAAGAAATCTCATAAACATATACTCCAACAGGACAATATTCGCCTTTGTACTTACCGTCCCAACCTTGATCGGTGTCAGTGGTCTCAAACAAAACAGTTCCTGCACGATTAAAGACTTTGAATTTGTAAGTACCAGCACGAACATACAAACAAGAAGGTTTAAAGGTACGAAGATTTTCTTGTCTTCCGTCTTTAGGAGAAAAGGCACTTGGAACAAATAGCGTACTTTCGAATTTAGCAAAAGCACTTGAAGAATTGCAACCAAAAGCACCGACAGTAGGGTCATTTGTTAGGTTACTAAGTGCTCTTACATAGTAATAAATACGATCGGTAGCAGAAAGAAACTCCTCTACATCGTCAGTATAAGACGAAGCAACGGTACGAGTAACGTATTCTGCGTTCTCGAAATCGCCCTCTTCGTATCTATAAATCTCATAACCCAAAACTCTCCAATCAGTAGGTTTGAAAGGATTCCAACTCAATTTAATCTTCGAAGGATTAGTAGCATCAACCTCTAATTTCATAGACGTAAGCCTATTAGAATAGGTATAATTACCACCACAGATATCAGGAGCAGCCAAATAATAGGTATAGGTATGCTCACTTGCGTCAAAAGGCAAAGCATCTATAACATCAAACTTATAAGCACCGCTATACTCAATATTTTGTACCTCTTGAAAATCTTCATTATCGATTTTTCTATAAAGTTTGTAGCCACTAACCTTCTTACTTGCATCAACGCTAAGAGAAACAGTTGCAGAAAGATTATCGTCCGAGATACTAACGCCCTCTACATAGACATAGTCCAAAGTATCTGCCAAGGCAACATTAGTTTTGGTAGTATTGGACTTATTACCGCATTTAACATAGAAATAAACACTACCATTGATATCAGGTAATTGTGCATCATAGTATAGATTAGTAGTAGTGCCGACAGATTTGTAGTTCATATCCTCGTCGGTTGCCATAAAGATTTCATAATTATGCTCTGTATTATTCTCATCTGGTTTGTTCCAAGACAAATGTAAAGGGTCAGTACAATTACTTCTATCGGCAGACAAAACCATATTGCATTGCATTTGACTATTAGGGGAAGTATTGTTACAATTGTCAAAAGCAAAGATAGTTATTTTGTTAATATCTTTTATGCTACATTTCTCACAAGTATAACTTGTATTTGTGGCTCCATAGATTGTATCCAAAGGTTGACGAGTAGAGTTCTCATCTAATCTACATACGACATAACCCTTAGTATCTGCATTAGTAGACTGTTGCCAACTAATAACAACCTTTTGAGTCGATAAATCAACATCAATAGGATTCAATTCAGGAGTATTAGGTGCCTCGTTATCGCTTTTCATTAAGGTAGCAATATTAGAATAAGAAGAACACTCCGCAGCAATTGCCTCTACCTTGTAGAGAATTTCGCAATCGTTAGGTTTGGTTGTTTGATAACTTGTTTGATTGCTTGTAACATCGGCAATAAATAAGAACTCCTCTCCTCCGTTAAGTTGTCTATAAATCTTGTATGAGGTAGCAGTAGATTGTGCTGTCCAAGTAATATCCACAACTGCTGTATTAGTACTATTAGTTGAGGCTTCGCAATAAATAGTAGAGAAATAAGTGTATTCATCTCCCGAACCAGAAGTATTAGCAATACGATAATTAATAGATTTTGTACTTGCGTCCACAAAACTATCCACAAAAGTACCGTTATTTATTACTCCTGCGTCTATCCATGTGTCTCCCTCTTGTCTTTGTATCGTAGTGCCGTCAGAAGCAGACGCAATAGTAATCGTAGGAATGCCTTCCTCGTTAATTTGTATACATTGTGCTTGAGAAAATGCGTATGCACAAACCATACATAATATCAAAAATATCTTTTTCATCGTTTTATTCCCCTTTTATTTATTGTTATTTTTGCATAGAGAGATAATGAAGTCATTTTTTGCAAAATATTTGTTTGCTAATCTCATAATATCCTCACTATCTGTCTTCTTTATTGTCTCAATTAATTTGCTATAATAGTTTTCTGGCAAATTGTGTTTAAGAATATAATCATACGTCTCGGCAATATCGCTTACGCCGTCTGACATTCTTAACAACTCTCCTATTAGATAGTTTTTGACCGTAGTTAATTCCGTAGAGTCTACTTTTTTCTCCTTCAAGGATTTTATTTCTTTGAATATCTCCTCAATAGTTCTTTCGTCCTTGTCCTTAGTTACATCCGTTGCAATAAGAAACATAGACACATTAGTATAAGGTAGAATAAAAGAAGAAATATCGTAAGTATAGCCTTTGTCTTCTCTTATATTGCTCATAAGACGAGAATTAAAATATCCACCAAGTAAGCAATTAAGGATCTTTAGCGGTAAGAAATCCTCATTATCTATTGTAGGAAATTTCTTACCCATACAAATAGAAGTCTGAACTGCCGAAGGCAAATCGGTAATAATAGTCTTTGCGTAATTCTCTTTATCTATTATTATATTGTTAGGTGTAGTGTCGGCAGTTTCTTTATTCCATGTGCTACTACCTAATATATTTCCCAAAAGACGAACAAACTCCTCATCTATATTGCCTGCTAATATGATATGGCATTGATTATAGGTGTAGCGTTTGTTATAAAACATCTTTAGATCTTCGGCGTTTACTTTGTCATAATCCTCAACCGCTGCATATTTTCCGTAAGGATTTTCCTCGCCAAATAGATTAGAGACAAATTTCTTTTGAGCCAAGAAAGACGATTGTTGATACTTAGCCAAAAGATTCTGTTTATAGTTCTGAATAGTTATATCCAATTTGTCTGAATTGAAAAGAGGGTATAATACCATCTGCTCTATTATATCTATTGCCTGAGTTTGATATTTTTTCAAGAAAGAAAAATTCAATACCGTCATTTCATTCGTACACAACTGCGACATTCCAATTCCGTAATAGTCTATTTGTTCGGATAAATCCAAAGCAGAATATTTCTTTGTGTCTTGTGAGAGTTGTGATTTGGTTAGATTAGCAACGCAAAGTTTATCTTGAAAAACAGATCCTGCATTATAGAAGTTTATTTTCATATAAACAACTTCCATATCTTTGTTCTCAAAACAATAGACAGGGATATTATTGTCCAGTGTTATCTTCTTAGGATAATGATCCTTTATTGTTATACTATCTAAATTAGGTATATTCATTATTTATCACTAAAATTCGAACGTAAGTCTTACATTTACTCTTGTTGGTGTAAGATAATCCGGCACAGCAAACGAAACACCGGCATAATCCTGCACGTAGGTATAAGAGATTACGTTTTTATTATTAAATACATTCAACCACTCCAAATTTAACCAAATCTTGTGAAAATATTTCATAAAGTTGTTCTGAGCCCATTTGCTTTGTTCGTCTTTTAGTCTAAAAGTAAATGCCATATCTGCTCTTAGATAATGAGGATAACGAAAAACAGCATCGCTATTAGTAGGATAATATGGAAAACCTGAGCCATAATTAAGATTCAAATACACTCTCATCCACGGCATACTCGGCAAATAATCCTGGAATGACACACTAACATTTACTAATTGGTCAGTAGGACGAGCAATATAGCCACGACTATCACCATCTATCTTTTGTTTGGTCTGCAATAAAGAAAGCGTTAGCCAAGAATCGATACCTTTGATAAATTCTCCGAAAAGTTTCATATCCAGTCCCATTGCATATCCGTGAGCATTGTTTTCGGCAGAATAACGTATGCGAACATTGTCTATTCTATAAGGAATAAGATCCCAAAGATACTTATAATAAGCAGCCGTTGTGAATTTGAAATTCCTGTCTAACATTCTAAAATTCCAATCCGAAGAAAGAACGAAATGTAAAGACTTTTGAGATTTAATATTACTATTTAGATTGCCTTGTTCATCCCTAAACTCTCGATAGAATGGACTTTGAGCATAAATACCAGTAGCAAAACGGAACAAGATATCCTCTTTGATATTAGGCTTTAAGGACACAGACGTACGAGGAGAAAGAACAAACTCATTATTGTACGACCAATAATTACCTCTTGCCCCTACATTAAAATAGTATGTACCATAATCTTTGTATAGATTGAATTGCCTTTGAAGGTATGCCATACCACGAAAAGAAGACAAATCATGATTAGAATTATAATAGTTTTGTAAATACGGAGGTGTGGTAGGATCGTATTGTCCTATAATATCACCATTAGAAGGTATAGTATAATCTGCACTATCTACCATTTTCCACTCTCTAATCTTGTCGTCAATCTTCTCTGCTTGCAATTTCAAGCCCCAAGACAAGTGACCATTGTTATAGTATTTGTATCCTTTGTGTTCTACATTATATATATTAGCATGCAATCTATTGCGGGCATGTTCTAAATAAGTACCAATACCCCTATCAAAGTCTTCCTCCGAGCCTAATCCGCCCGTCTCATACAGCCAATACTGTCCCTGAATATCATAAGTCTCACTCTCGTTAGTATTAAAGGCAGAGGCAATAAGTTTTAAGGTCATATCTTTCTGCGGTTTGTAAGTAAGAGCCAAAGCCCCGAAAAGAGACGTAAAACGATCGACCTCCTGTCCATCGAAATAGACTTTAAGATTCATCGAGGTGTAGATA
>CAVAII010000023.1:5842-29027 GCA_963588535.1 Erysipelotrichaceae bacterium
GTGTAGATACTTCCAAATTGTGTCTCTCTGGTTTGAGGAATAAAGTTATACTTGTTATCAGATATATTTCCAAGAAAAGCAATCTCCAAATTCTTGCTTATATCGTAGGTAAGATACGCCTGTAAATCGTTAAAGGTAGAATTGTATTCGCCCTCAGTATCCAAAGAACCCAAGATATATTTCGTACTCTTGTTTCTATATCCAATTTGATAGGTCATACGCTTACCAATAAGCCCCTCAACGTGTGCACTTGCCCCAAGAAGCGAAATACTTGCAGAACCAGCAAAACCTTGTGGCTTACGATACTTGATATCTAACACACTGGACATCTTATCTCCGTATTTGGCATCAAAACCACCCGAAGAAAACTTAATATCACTAATCATCTCGGGATTAATAAACGAAAGACCTTCTTGCTGTCCATTACGAATCAACAAAGGTCTAAAAATCTCTATATCATTAACGTAAACCAAATTCTCATCAAAGTTACCACCCCTTACACTATACTGACTACTCAACTCATTATTAGACGAAACTCCCTCTTGTGCCTTTATAGTGTTCTCAACTCCCTGATTAACTCCAACACTCGTCTGTGCAGTCTTAGGATCTATCCTTGTAATACCCTCTTGACGACTTTCATCACCAATAATCTTTACTTCACCCAAATTAGTCGACTGCTTTTTTAGTCTAATATTGATAACCTTAGTTTGACCACTATTCAAAACAATAGTAGTATCGACATCTGCATACCCAATATATGAATAACGTATAACGTATTTGGTTTTCGCCTTCAATTTTAGTGAATACTGCCCTTTGTTATTACTTATTGTGCCGATAGGTTTGTATAAATTAATCGTACCAATACTAACATTTTCAAGAGCATTACCCTCTGTATCCAAAACTTCGCCCTTTATTGTCTGTGCCTGTGTAGACAAACAACACAATGCTATTAATATGATTACAATATAGTGTTTCAAGTTATTTTGTAGCGTTTAAAATGTTTTATATCTATACAAAAATACTAAATTAGAACGCAAAGATACAACATTTATTTGCTTTGAGACTATTTTTCTTCAAATAAATTCAATTTCTTACCTTATTTATCTACCCTTATCCTACCTTGCAGCCTCCTTTTCTTAGATTTCTTTTACCAATACTTTTACTAATTTTTCATAATTTTTTCTAATAATTCTTTTTTCTTTTCAAATTTTTTCATAATTTTGCACTCTAAACATTAAGACAAACATTGTTTACGGTTATAATATTATGAAAAAGATACTTTTATTGTTTTTTACGTTGGTTATTGTTTCCTTGTCTACTAATGTATGTAAGGCGGACAACGATACTATTTATTCTACCCTTAATTATGGAGAAGCCTACACAATAGGTGATTCGGTTATTACATATTCAGGTACTTTCAAATTTAAGAAAAGCGGTTCTTCTACCGATTATAATATCTATATCATAACTTTCGAGCCTATCAATACCTCTTCTCAATCTTGCGAGGTAAATATTATAGGTGATTCTATTTTCAAAACAACTACCGACACAATTATAACACTAAGTGTTAATGATACTACAATGGATTTCTATGAGTGGTATCCTTTGAACCCTGCTGACAAACAAAATATCCTTACAGACAAAGAAAGCACGACTATTCAATTAAAAGTCCATACCCAAGACACTGCTATTTATATCTTAAAGTCAATGAAAGAAGAAGAAGAGAATGTTGTCTATAACGGTACCTTTGATGAGGGCAACAAAGGCTTTTGGTCTGATTATACCTACACTTCCGAGTCTGGTGCTAATGGATATTCTTACGGTCTAGGTCCAGAAGGTCGTTATGCTGTGGGAAATAATCCTAAGTATTATCACAATGATTTTTGTGATTTCACTAGTTCCTCGTATGGTAATATGTTAATTGCAAATGGTAACCAAGGAACAGATAAGAAAGTCTATTCTGCTACCTTTGATGTGGAACATAACCAAAACTATATCGTAACTTTTGATGCTGCTACCGTATCTTCGGCATCTTGTTCCGCAAGTGGTTTGCCCAAATTGCAATTCTCTGTAGGTGGTACCAAATTAGGTGAGATCTTTACCACATCTTCTACCAATTGCACATGGGGACAATATTATCAAATATGGAATAGCGGAGAAAATGACAATGCTACGATAACTATTCTTAATCAAAATACCATTGCTTCGGGTAATGACTTTGCTATCGACAATATTACATTCCGCAAAATGTGTACAAGTTATGACACAATTAAAATAATCAACGATGTTCATTTGCATAGCACTATTGAGGAGACTATTTGTCAGGGCGAAAGTTATGAATTTGACGGCAAACAACTAACCGAAGCAGGTTCTTACAACAAATCTATGAAAACTGCTAACAACATAGATTCTATTGTTACCTTAATATTGCACGTTAATAGCACATACGAAATATATCTTGACACCTCAATCTGCGAAGATGGGGTTGTAAGTTTCAATAATCAACAAATATATCAAGAAGGTTCGTACAAAGCACAATTAAAGACCATAGATGGTTGCGATAGTATTGTTTATCTAACAGTTAATGTTATGAAAGCCTCCTACGATACTATAAGCGAGGAAATATTTGCTTGGCAAGATTATTATTTTGATAATGTGCAGATGTCGCAAAGCGGAACCTATACGCTAACTACCAAGAACAGTTTGGGTTGCGATAGTATTGTTACGCTAAATCTTGTAGTAAATGACAAAGTATATCAAAGTGAGGAGATTTGCGGTGGAGAGAGTCTTGTTTTTGGTAACAACACCCTGACAACCAGTGGAATTTATATGGACACCTTACAAGCCTCTAATGGCAATGATTCTATTATCGTATTGTCTTTAACTGTATATCCTTCATACTCCGATACTTTGTACGAGACTATACCAGATGGTCAAGTTTATGATAGACAAGGTTTTTCGGAATCAGTAGAAGGCATCTATTCTCATAATAATACTACAATACATGGTTGCGATAGTTCTATAACTCTTAACCTTACGGTTGTAAAAGAAGGAGAAATTTGGGTTCCGACTGCATTTACTCCATCGGCTGATAACAATAACGAATTGAAAATCACATTCTCTAACGATAGTATAGATATCGTATCTTTCAAAGTCTTTGGTCGTTGGGGCGGATTGTTGTTCGAGACCACCGACAAAGAAAAAGGTTGGGACGGAAAATACAAAGACGAACCTTGTCAGCAAGGTGTATATATCTATGAGATAGATTATTATAATCGTAACATAAAAGGTAAGACCTACAAAAAGAGTGGTGAGTTTATGCTCTTACACTAATAACAACACTGCTTAGTATTTCGTATTCTTTCCTCTTTTTAGCCGAATAATTACACTATTCGTTAAAATATTTACTGATAATAATTTACTGATTACTGATAATAATTTTTTCTTTACTGATTTTATTCTAACGATTACTGATTTTATTTGGATAAGTACTGATTTTATTCTAACGACTACTGATTTTATCCCGATAAGTACTAATTTTATTCTAACGACTACTGATTTTATCCCGATAAGTACTGATTTTATTTGGATAACTCCTAATACTTTCAAAATATTCTGCCAGTTTATCAAAATATTCTGCCAGTTTATCCGAATAAAGTGCCACTTTAGAAAAATATTACGGCCAAATTTTTCGTTTTTAGTAGGTTAAAGACGAATATTAACATAATTTTAGGGCTAAAAATCAAGGAAAATCACAAGAAAATCAAAAAAAATTAAATTTTTCTATCAAAATATCACATAATCTTGCGACTTTTGTGCAAAAAATTGAGAAAAATGTAATAACTTTGCAAAAAATAGAGAATTGTTATGATAAATCAACTGTTAAAAAACACTATAAGTCAGAGTTTAAAGAGTCTTTATGGCATTGAAATAGAATATCAAAACATTGAGTTACAGCCTACTAAGAAAGAATTCGAGGGTGATATAACCTTGGTCGTATTCCCTTTTACTAAACAAGCAAAAAAACGTCCTGAGGACATTGCTAACGAGATTGGTTCGTATGTAAAAGAAAATCTTGATTGGGTTGATTCTTACAATGTTATAAAGGGATTTTTGAACTTCTCAATTTCTAACAAATATTGGATTAAATTCCTTAACGACAACAAATCTAACGAGAATTTTGGCATACAAGAGAAGAAAAATACTCCACCTATTGTGATTGAGTACTCCTCCCCTAACACCAACAAACCCTTACATTTAGGGCATATTAGGAATAATCTCTTGGGTTGGTCTGTTTCGCAGATTCTAAAAGCAAATGGCGAGAATGTTAAGATGGTTAACCTTGTCAATGACAGAGGAATACACATCTGTAAAAGCATGATAGCATGGCAGAAATTCGGAAAAAATGAGACTCCTCAGTCTTCACACGAAAAAGGCGACCACTTGGTTGGAAAATATTATGTCTTGTTCGATAAAGAATACAAGAAAGAGATCGCAGATCTAATGCAAAGCGGTGTAGATGAGGCAACTGCCAAACAAGAAGCCCCTATAATGAAAGAGGCTCAACAAATGTTGGTCAAATGGGAACAAGGAGACAAGGAGGTTCGCAACCTATGGCAACAAATGAATGGTTGGGTCTATGAAGGCTTTGATCAAACATACAAAAGATTAGGCATTAGTTTTGATAAAATATATTATGAATCACAGACTTATATGCTTGGCAAGTCTTTAGTAGAAGAAGGCTTAAAAAGTGGTGTTTTCTTTAGAAAGGAAGACGGAAGTGTGTGGATTGATCTTACAAGTGAGGGTTTGGATGAGAAACTTCTTCTTAGAAAAGACGGCACTAGTGTGTATATGACGCAAGATTTGGGAACGGCTTTGTTAAGGCATAAGGATTTTTCGTCTCAAAAACTAATTTATGTAGTTGGTAATGAGCAGATTTATCATTTCCAGGTACTTAAAAAGGTATTAGAGAAGTTGGGATTCGAATGGGCGAAAGATATCTATCATCTTTCATACGGTATGGTCGAATTACCTAATGGTAAGATGAAATCTCGTGAGGGTACAGTCGTTGATGCTGACGACCTTATGCAAGATATGTTCCTTCAAGCCAAAGAACTTAGCGAGCAACACGGCAAAAATCAAGATACTACCGAAGAAGACCTTGAAAAACTCTATAACACTTTGTCTCTTGGGGCATTAAAATATTTTATCCTTAAAGTAGATCCTACCAAAACTATACTTTTTAACCCTAAGGAGAGTATTGATTTCAATGGCAACACAGGTCCTTTTATTCAATACACTTACGCTCGTATCTGCTCCATAGTTAATAAGGCTAAGGAGGAGAATATCGACATTCACTCTACTACAATTGCCGACAATATTACAATTAATGATAAAGAAAAGGAGGTTATAAAAAATATTTCGTCCTTTGCTAACGTTATTAAGGAAGCAGGGAAAAATTATTCGCCTTCTTTGATTGCTAATTTTGTGTATAATTTGGCTAAATCGTTCAATACTTTTTATCAAGATTGTAGCATATTGAAGGAAGAGGATAAACAAATAAAGCAAATGAGAGTTTGTTTGGCGTATTTCACAAGTGTGGTTATCAAGACGTCTATGAATTTGCTTGGTATTGATGTCCCTGAGAAGATGTAGTAGATTTGTATTGATAAGAATATATAATTGGTTTAACATTACTGTATAAGGGCTAAGATTATGGGAAACAGAACAGAAGGCGAAGGCATTGGTTGCCTTGACAAGATTGCAGAAGGTGGCAATGAGTTGATTGTCTATAATGATAATGTACATACTTTTGACTATGTGATAAACTGCCTAACTAAGATTTGCAAATTGTCTCAGCAACAAGCAGTAACATGTACCAATATCATACATTACAGAGGACTTTGTGTAGTAAAACACGGCACTTATGACGAGTTATTCCAAATGAGTGCAGGTTTGGACGAAAAACGTTTGAAAAACGAGATACGATAAGTCCGTTTGTAAGAATACAAATAGTTGTTACAAAAAGTAGAAGTAATTACAAATAAACAAATTAACGCTATATGGATTTAATATTTATAATTATCCTTTTGATTGTTGGTATTGCCTTGATAGTCTTGGAGTTGATTGCAATACCTGGTACTACTATCTCAGGCATTGCAGGTATTGCTCTTACGGTTTGGGGAATAGTTGAAGTATTTTCTGAGTATGGTTCTTTTTGGGGTGGATTGGTTACAGCCTTTGCAGCATTGTTCTGTATGGGTTTATTCATTTGGACTCTAAAAGCAAAGACTTGGAAACGTTTTGCCCAAAAGACTGAGATATCTTCTAAGGTTAATGAGATAGAGACTGTTGTCAATGTTGGGGATATGGGTAAGACCATTACACGTTTAGCACCTATGGGTACGGCATTAATCAACGGCGAGAGAATGGAAGTTTATACCTCCACTTCGTTTGTAGATCCTAATACAGATATAGAAGTTGAGCAAGTAGAGGGCAACAAAATAAGAGTAAAACCAGTAGAAAAAGCGTAATATTTAGTAGAAATTAAATTAATAATCAATAAAAAAAGTTTTTGTTATGGACATGAAAGTTATTTTGATAGTAGTAGTACTATGCGTAGTATTTCTATCAGTTTTTCTTTACTTAGTACCTGTAAATCTTTGGTTTCAGTGTGTATTGAATGGGGTAAAGATTTCGTTATTCCAACTAATGTTTATGCGTTGGAGAAAAGTTCCACCATCGATTATTGTTACTGCAATGATCAATTCAAAGAAAGCGGGCTTAAATCTTAGCAGTGATTTATTAGAGGCTCACTATTTGGCAGGCGGACACGTTCAAAGAGTAGTAAATGCACTAATTAGTGCCGACAAAGCAAATATTCCTTTGGACTTTAAGGCAGCCACAGCAATAGACCTTGCAGGTAGAGACGTATTCGAAGCAGTTCAGATGTCGGTTAATCCAAAAGTTATTGATACTCCTAATGTTGCAGCAGTGGCTCGTAATGGTATTCAACTAATAGTAAAAGCGAGAGTAACCGTTAGAGCCAATATCAAACAATTAGTTGGAGGTGCTGGCGAGGAGACTGTTTTGGCACGTGTAGGTGAAGGTATTGTAACCTCGATTGGTAGTGCTGAGTCTCACGCTTACGTTTTGGAGAACCCAGATTCTATATCTAAGGTAGTATTAGCCAAAGGTTTGGACACAGGTACTGCATTCGAAATCCTATCTATTGATATTGCCGACATAGACGTAGGAAAGAATATCGGAGCAGAACTACAGATGGATCAGGCTAATGCAGACAAGAATATAGCACAAGCAAAGGCTGAGGAAAGACGTTCAATGGCTGTTGCAGCAGAACAAGAGATGAAAGCCAAAGCACAAGAGATGAGAGCCAAAGTTATTGAGGCTGAGGCAGAAGTACCACTTGCTATGGCAGAAGCATTCCGTAACGGCAACTTGGGTATAATGGATTATTACAAGATGAAAAATATCCAAGCCGATACAGATATGAGAGAATCCATCTCAAAAGACACCAAAGCATAATATCATAACGCCTAAACATAATATTATAACGGCAGAACATAGTATTATAATACCGACACATAATATTATAATAGAATAAAGACGTCTTATAAAAATCTTATAAGACGTCTTTATCTTTTTGTTTTCTCTTTTCTTAGTTTATTTTTCTTACTAATTCTTTTAGTAATTACTTAATTAGTAGATTGTTTATCTTTGATTGTTAGATTATTGACTAAGAATAACTAACTAATCTTTGACTATTTCTCTCTCTTATGAAACTAACCTAAAAGTTAATTCCTTTCTATTGCTATTCATGTCGATATTCTTTGCGTCCATCTTTACTTTCGCACCGTCAAATAACTTATCATCTAACAAAAGCATCGACAAACGATTAGTAACTAACTTTTGTATTGCACGCTTTATAGGTCTTGCTCCAAGGAGTGGGTCATAACCTTCGTCGGCTAAGTAATCTATCGCCTCAGGAGTATATTCCAAAGTAATGTTCCTAGACTTTAAGGTATCTAACAAACGCTGCATCTGCAAGATAACTATTTGTCTTACTTGTTCTTTAAACAATGGCTTGAAGACTATTATCTCGTCTATACGGTTTAGAAACTCTGGACGGATAGTCTTTTTCATTAACTCCCTAACCTTCCTCTCTGCTTCGCCCCAATATTTATCGAACTCATTACTATGTTTCTCTATTGCCTCTTGTAAGAACTCTGCTCCTAAGTTACTTGTCATTATTATGATAGTATTCTTAAAATCTATAACCCTACCTTTACCGTCCGTCAGACGACCATCTTCCAATACCTGCAATAGTATATTAAATACGTCCTTATGTGCTTTCTCTATCTCATCGAGCAATATTATAGAATAAGGTTTCCTTCTTACTGCCTCGGTTAGTTGACCGCCTTCCTCGTAACCAACATATCCTGGAGGTGCACCTATTAGTCTTGATACCGAATAACTCTCTTGATACTCCGACATATCAATCCTAACCATTAGGTTCTCATCATCGAATAACAACTCGGCTAATGCTCTTGCCAACTCGGTCTTTCCTACGCCTGTTGAGCCAAGAAAAGCAAACGAACCGATAGGTCTTTTTTCGTCATTTAGTCCTGAACGACTTCTTCTTATACAATTAGAGATTGCCTCTATTGCTTCGTCCTGCCCTATCACACGTTTTTTCAATTCTTCCTCTAAGTGCAACAATTTCTCCTTTTCAGAGGTCATCATTCTCGTAACTGGTATGCCTGTCCAACGAGAAACAACCTCGGCAATTTGGTTTTCGTCCACCTCTTCGGTTATCATAGGCTGACCACATTGCAAAGCAGAAAGTTGTTGTTTGTAATTAGTTAGATCTTTCTCGGCTTGCGGAATCTTACCATACCTAAGTTCTGCAACTTTGGAGTAATCACCCTCATGTTCTGCCTTTTTGGCTTGAAGTTTATAGTTCTCAATCTTTTTTACTTCGTCCTGAATAGCATCAACTAAGTTTTTCTCACTCTTCCATTGCTTTGTAAGCGTATCTTTTTGCTTTTGCAACTCGTCAATCTCCTTTGTAAGTTGCTCAACCTTAAGATTATCATGCTCTTTTTTGATAGCCACTCTCTCGATTTCCAACTGACGCAATTTTCTCTCCACTTCGTCCAACTCCTCTGGTGAAGAATCTATCTCCATACGCAATTTTGCTGCTGCTTCATCTATCAAATCTATTGCCTTATCAGGTAAAAATCTGTTAGTTATATATCTGTTAGACATTTCTGCAGCACTTACTATGGCAGCATCTTTGATTCTTACATGGTGATGTACTTCGTATTTCTCTTTCAAGCCCCTTAGAATACTAATCGTATCTTCTACGCTCGGCTCATCAACCATAACCATTTGGAATCTACGCTCTAAGGCCTTGTCTTTTTCAAAATATTTTTGATACTCATCTAATGTTGTAGCACCTATTGCCCTTAGATCACCACGAGCCAAAGCAGGTTTTAGAATATTAGCAGCGTCCATAGCACCTTCACCACCGCCTGCACCAACAAGTGTGTGTATCTCATCGATGAATAGTATCACGTCTCCATTTGCTTTAACTATATCATTAACAACGCCTTTCAATCGCTCTTCAAATTCACCCTTGTATTTAGCACCTGCAACCAAAGCACCCATATCCAAAGAATATAGTTTCTTTTGTTTTAGGTTCTCAGGCACATCATTCAAGAAAATTCTCTGTGCAATTCCCTCTACGATAGCCGTTTTACCTACGCCAGGCTCTCCTACCAAGACAGGATTGTTCTTTGTCCTTCGAGAAAGTATCTGCAATACCCTTCTAATCTCCTCGTCTCTACCTATAACAGGGTCTAATTTGTTCTGTTTTGCCTTATCAATCAAATTGATAGCAAACCTTTCCAGGTTCTGATAATTACTACTCTGTGTATTATAATTCGTGTTTTCCATATTCTTTTCCTTTCTCCTTTCATTCTAATAAAACGCCCCCGAACAAAATTCATACAATCCCCTATTTTTATGCCAAAATGTCTTATTCTTAGTTATTTACAGACAAATTGACATATATATTATTGTATTCTTATTTGGTTATACCCGAGCAAGAATACCAAAAAGAAAATTCGTACGAAACACCAAAAACTTGTATTTCGTACGAACTGAATTATTTATAATAAGAATTTCTATTCTTTCTATTTACTTTGTCTTTGAATAGAAGTATATTCTTTTTCTTATTTATTCCCTTAGATTACTGAACGATTTTCATCTCATTAATAAGGTTTTGAGCATTCGCAAACTTATCAATAATAAACATAACGTAGCGAATATCCACATTAATACAGCGTTGCATTTGAGGATTGAAAGCAATATTACCGCTCATTGCCTCCCAGTTGCCGTCGAATGCCAAACCGATTAACTCACCCTTGCTATTGATAACAGGAGAACCTGAGTTACCGCCAGTTATATCGTTATTAGTAATAAATGCTACCGGAACAGTGCCATTAACTGCGTAACGACCATAGTCTTTTTCCTTCCAAAGTTGATGCAATTTCTCTGGAACTTTAAACTCCCAAGACGAATTATCCTCTTTGGCGATAACACCGTCCAAAGTTGTATAATAATTGTAAGCAACTCCATCGTTAGGAGAATAACTCTTAACTTGTCCGTACGTATAACGAATTGTGCTGTTGGCATCTGGAGCAAAATTCTTATCTTTCTCCATCTCCATAATTCCCTTAACGAACAGACGTTTTGCCTTTGTGAATTTATCCTTCAAAGAAGCGATCTCTTGCATCTTTTTGGTGTAATTATCAAGCAATTGCATAGTAATAATGTACAAAGGATCGTTCTTAACCTGAGAAATATCACCATTATCGTACAATTGATTGAATTTCGTTTGATTCGTTAAGGTAGAATTTTGGAATATATCCGAAGCAATTCTACTAAAATCGTAGTCGTTCTCAAAAGCGTAGGTTACGAAATCTTGTCCTAACAAATTCAACGGAACATTACGGAAATAAGCCGTTAGACCTGCAGCCATAAGTTTTTCTTCCGTTGAAACGTTGTAATCCTTAAAGATAGCATCTACACCAGCCTTCATCTGCTCGTTACGTTTCTCCCACTCCTCGTTAGTAAAGTTCTTTCCATCTGCCATATCAACCAATGGTTTGGTATATCTTGCGATTGTGAAGGCAGAAGAACCTCTTAGGATAGCCTCATTAGTATAAACTCGCAAATAATCATAATCTGACGTTTTGTCATAATATTCTTCTATATCTGCAAGTACATTACCATAGATTTTTTCTCTTTCTCCGCTCTTATCTTCCTTAATCCAAGAAGTAAATTTATTCTCTAATTCTTTCTTAGTATCGTATACATTAAGGTTTTTCAAACACTTAGTCTGACCGATGTAGAATTTCCAATAGTTAGATAGCGAAGCAAATTTGGCAGCATATTGAATCCTTACCTTGTTATCTGCTTTCATATCAGCGTCCATTACATCTCTTAGAGCCTGACGTGCTTTTACTACCGAAGGGTTATACACCTCTATTGCATGTTTAACACCTGCTGCAGGAAGGAAACGATCTGTTGTACCAGGATAACCAATTATCATAGCAAAGTCATTGTCTTTCACACCTTTCAACGATATTGGTAGATAGTGTTTCGGTTTTAATGGTACGTTGGACTGAGAATATTCTGCTGGGTTGCCATCTTTGTCTGCATAAACTCTGAAAACAGAGAAATCACAAGTATGTCTTGGCCACATCCAGTTGTCTGTATCTGCACCAAACTTACCTATAGAAGAAGGAGGTGCACCAACCAAACGTACATCTTTGTAGACTTGATAAACAAACAAGATATACTGATTACCATTAAACATCGTAGATACTTCTGCTGTGTAAGAAGTGTTCTTTGTTGTCTTTTCGATTATTTTTTTCGAGTTCTTACGAACGATATCTCGTCTATCATTCTCGCTCATATTGTCTGTAACTCCTTGAAGTACCTCGGAGGTAACATCTTCCATACGAATAAAAAACTTAGCCGTCAAACCAGGAGTAGGCAATTCCTCACTCTTGCTATAAGCCCAAAAACCATTAGACAAATAGTCGTGTTCAACCGTAGAATGAGACTGAATAGAAGAATAACCACAATGGTGATTAGTTAGGATTAATCCCTGAGAAGAAACTATTTCGCCCGTACAGCCTCTACCAAACTGAATAATTGCATCTTTCAAAGAAGCGTTATTAATATCGTAAATCTGCTTTGGCGTAAGTTTCAATCCTTTCGCTTTCATATCCTTATAAGTCTGCTTATCTAAGAACATCAATAGCCACATACCTTCGTCAGCCTTTGCTATTGGCATCAAAACGTACAAACTCATAATGACACTCAATAAAATCTTTTTCATACTTTTCTTTTGTTTTATATTGTTTATTAGAAATCTGTTATCAACTTGTTAGATAAAAAAATAACGTAATTTTGTCTTATTTATTGTAAATCTTAATTGTATATTAAGCCTCCCTTCTTCTATTCTCTCTACCCTAATACACTAATAATTTTGTCTGCTAAATAATCTGCTAATTTACAATAAGACTCTACGGTCCAGCCTGCTACATGCGGAGTAAAGACTGTACTTCTCATTTGGTACAATTCCGAAATATCCCTCCTTAACTCCTCATTTAAGTCTATTTGTTGATTATAATTCTCTATCTCTTGCACATCTAAGCCACACCCTTTTACTTTTCCATCCTTCATCGAAACTAATAAATCGTGTATTGATACAACTTTGCCTCGTGAGGTGTTAAGCAAATAAATGTTTTTCTTAAAACTATCCAAGAACTGCTTATTTACCATCTTGTTTGTCTCTTGTGTTAGGGGTACATGCAAAGACAGGACGTCTGATCTTTCGAATAACTCCTCCAATGTAGCCTCTTTGGCAAACAAATCCGAATATCCTTTCTTGTATTTGTCGTAAGCAATTACTTCGCACTCAAATCCTAACAGTCTTTGTGCAAAAGCGTGTCCCATATTGCCATAACCAATTATTCCAATTACCTTTCCTTTGATTTCCAAGCCTCTATTCTCTTCTCTTTGCCACAAACCACTGCGTACATCTCTGTCTGCAAAATTTATTTTATTGAAAAGACTTAGCAATAATCCCAAAGTATGCTCCCCTACTGCGTCTCTATTGCCTTCGGGTGAGTTCAAACACTTGATATTCTTACTCTCTGCGTACTCCACATCAATAGCGTCCATTCCTGCTCCGCTCCTTGCTATACATTTTAGGTTAGTTGCCTTGTCGATTATCGCTTTGTCTATCTTAACCTTACTCCTAACCACAAGACAATCGTATTTGGAGATATTGTCTAACACATCTGCGTAAGTATATTGCGGAAAGAAATCCACCTTATAACCTTGTCTTTTAAGCTTTTCGATTAATATTTTGTGGGTTTCGTCTATTAACAGAACGGTTCTGCTGTTTTCCATCTTTTTTGCTTTTTTTATTGTGAGAAGTATAGATATAATCAACAAATTCCGAATACGAACCATTAAAGATATTCATATCCACATAGCCTTTTATGCCCGCAACCGAACCTTTGTGCGTATACTGCCAAAAACGCCATTTAATAATAGAAGAAGGCTCGTTACAAAGTTTGCAAATCCACAAAGGATAATCATCAAAACTGCCTTTGATATATTTGTTATATGTCTCTATATTAGTATATATGATAGGCTTTTGATGATAATACTTTTCCATCTCTCGCAAACACTTCAAAAGTTGATTCTGTATATACTTGACGCTATATTTCCTAAACCTATTGCCATACGAAGACTCAAAATCTACCACAGGTGGCAAATCATTCTCGTCCAAGGTTACATTAGCAATATAATTCTTTGCCTGTAATTTACCATCTTTGTTGAAACGGAAAAAATGATAAGCACCCACTACAATATTCTCTTTTCTTGCCTTCTGCCAATTGCTTTCAAAATTCTTATCTATGAAATTTTCTCCCTCTGTTGCTTTTAGAAATGCAAATGATACCTTATTATCTGCCACCAATTTCCAATCTATCTTGCCTTGATGCACAGAAATATCTATCCCCATTACAGGATATTTCGTCGAATCTATTGATAATTGTGGGCAACCATAATAACGCTTGTAGTAGTCTTGTCCATATCCATATACTACGCAACCACATACCCCCACAATAAATAATACAACAGAAATTATTAACGCTCGCTTAGTCAATTTCTTTTTCTTTTTTTTAGTCATCAATTAAAAATTTCTTTACCTTACTCTCCTTCTGCCCAAATCTTTCGAATGTGTTATCTTTATTTACATTCAACCAAACCATATCTTTCTCAAAATTAAAAGATAGACTATCCAATTCCTCAAGGGTAAAAGAAGTTTTGAAAGTCTCATTAAACTCTTTTAGATTATTTGCCGTTACTCTAAACACATCATTAAAGGTATAGACTTGTTGAGTTTTCTCGTCATAGTTGTAAGTTAAGACAGTGTGCAAAGTATCTTTTGTCCCACTAAGATGAGTTTTTCTTTCGTACAAAACACTTATTATATCATTCTCTTCGTAAATACTTTTAACGGTCATATAATAATAGTTAGTGTCTGTTCTGTCTACAGAATCCATTGCTTTGATTTTAAGGGTAAATTCCCTCAAATCATCGGTAATGAATTTAAGCGAAGGTCTTAGGTCCAAATTCTCTTCTTTTTTGTAAACATTGCGAGCATAGACTAATTCTCCTCGTATATTATTAATAGTATCTCTTAGACGAATCCTATTAATGGTCATATTCTCCATTAGATTTATACCACTCTCTTTTGTAATATCGCCGTTTTGTCCTGTGCCTATAGATATCTTGTTACAACTAACTATGGTTATTATACTTATAGCCAAAACAAATACCCAACCTAACCTCTTCATTACTCTTTTTATCAGTTTTTTTTATTTGCCGTTTTCTATTTTCGGTGTGCGAAATTACGATATTTTTTGATAAAATTGCCTCGTTTCAAAATAAAATTATTACTTTTGCTAAAAATTTTGCAGAATCATAAAAACATATAAATATGAATATCCAATTTTTAGGAGCAACCAAAGAGGTTACAGGTAGCAAACATCTATTGACTTTGAACGATGGTACAAAGATTCTATTCGATTGTGGAATGTATCAGGGCAAAGGTTTGGAAACAGATGCAGACAATAGAGATCTTGGATTTAATCCACAAGAGATTGATTATTTATTACTTTCTCACGCACACATCGACCATTGTGGCTTAATACCATATATAATTAAGAATGGTTTTAGGGGTACTATTATCTGTACTCCTGCAACTCGTGATTTGTGTGCAATACTCTTGGTAGACGCTGGCAAGATCCAGGAGCAAGATACTATGACCTTCAACAAGAAGAGAATTTCGCAAGGCCTACCTACCGTAGATCCTTTGTATACAGCAGAAGATGCCCGTGCAAGTATGCAGTATTTCGTCTCTATTCCTTATAATAAGAAGGTACGTTGGGGCAATTTCTCTATTATGTTCACAGATAATGGGCATATATTAGGTAGCGGTACTTGTAATGTGGAAGTTTTCGAGAAAGACCCTACAACTAATGAGGAGAAAATCACAAGAATTGCTTTTACTGGCGATATCGGACGTTATAATGGTCGTATCCTAAAAGAGCCTCAAGCCTTTCCACAAGCAGATTATTTGATTATGGAATCTACTTATGGCGATTCCCTACACGAACCTTTGACAGAGAGCGACCAAGAACTATTAAAGATAGTAAAACAAACTTGTATAAAGAAACGTGGTAAGTTAATCATTCCTTCTTTTGCAGTCGGCAGGGCTCAAGATATAATATTCGCCCTAAATTATCTTTGGGAGACAGGACAATTACCGCCTGTGGAGGTATATGTTGATAGTCCGTTGAGTTTTAATGCGACAAACATTTTCCGACTTCATCAAGAGGAGTTCAACGAGAAACTACAAGAGTTTATGAAAATAGATCCTGACCCATTCGGTTTCGAAAAACTCCATTTCGTTCAATCTGCTAAGGAGAGCAAACAACTCAACTACTCACTCTTACCTTGTATTATCATCGCCTCAAGCGGAATGATGGAGGCAGGTAGAATAAAGCATCACATTGCTAATAACATCGAAAAACCTTCTACTACTATCTTGGGCGTAGGTTATTGTTCGCCTTCAACCTTGGGTAACAAGATCCTTAGAGGAGACAAAGTCGTCTCAATCTTTGGTATCAAACACACCGTAAGAGCAGATATCAGACGTTTGGAATCCTATTCTGCTCACGGTGATTACGAAGAATTAATTAGGTTTATCTCTTGCCAGGACAAAGATAAATTGAAACGTCTTTGTATTGTTCACGGCGAGGAACAGACACAAGTCAAATTCGCCAAACATCTAAAAGAATCAGGTTTCAAAAATATCTTTATCCCAAGCAAAAGAGACAAATTAGAATTAGAATAATCCCCTACCATATCTAATGTGGTCGATTAGGTCGCCGAGGTCAGCAAAGGTGTAAATAAGTGTTGAAGTTAGTGGGATAAATGTTAAGTTTAATGTGCCGAGTGTTAAGTTTAGTGGCAGAGAAATTGAGTTTCTGATCCATATAATTGATGATGTTTTGGTCAGATAGTAGTCAGTCATCAGGGTCTGTGAATGTACTTTTTTGAGTCATAATACTGAATTTTTTGTGTTTGTTAATAATACTGATTAAACGACTGTACACGAAGCGAATAAACGAAAAGACTACCGACTTACAGACAAACCCTAGGGTCTGTCTGTAAGTCGGTACGTCATTAGGGCTAGTCAGTAAGTCTAGATTTAGTTTTGTTGTCAGTAGTCTTTGCAGTTGATTTGGGTCTCTTCGTCTTGGTCGGAGGAGTTCTTCTCTTTGGCTTCGAGGAAGGTGGAGGGATAAAAAACTTTTATGTAACAAAATTTAGAAAAAACATAGAAATAAAAAATAAAATCTACTTTTCAGCGTTAAGAAGGAAAAACTTTTTGAATTATGCAAGCAGTTACAAAAACTAATTTCAATTTCCCTAATCAAAAGAGTCTTTACGTAGGCAAAGTTAGGGACGTTTATAATATTGATGATAAGTATCTTGCTATGGTTGTTACAGACCGTATAAGTGCTTTCGATGTAGTCTTACCAAAAGGTATTCCTTTCAAAGGTCAAATCCTTAATCAGATAGCAAGTGAATTTTTGGATCTAACCAAAGATATTGTCCCAAATTGGAAGATCGACACACCCGATCCTATGGTTACCATCGGTAGAAAGTGTGAAGGTTTCAGGGTTGAGATGATTGTTCGTGGTTATTTAGCAGGTAGTGCTTATCGTGCTTATAGAGATGGTGCAAGAGAGTTATGCGGTGTGCTTTTGATGGAAGGAATGAAAGAGAATGACAAATTCCCTGAGCCTATTATCACTCCTACTACCAAAGCAGACGCAGGCCATGACGAGAATATCTCAAAAGAGGAGATTATTCGCCAAGGTTTGGTAGCCAAAGAGGATTACGAACAAATCGAAAAGTATGCTTTGCAACTATTTAAGAGAGGTAGTGAGATTGCTAACCAACATGGTCTTATCCTTGTGGATACTAAGTACGAGTTTGGTAAAGCAGACGGCAAGATATACTTAATTGATGAGATACATACGCCAGATTCTTCTCGTTATTTCTATCTTGAGGGTTATGAAGAAAGACAACGCAAGGGCGAGAAACAAAGACAACTAAGCAAAGAGTTTGTTAGAGAATGGCTTATGGACAATGGTTTCCAAGGTAAGCAAGGACAGCAAGTTCCTGAGATGACTGACGAGATCATAGAGGGTATTTCTAACCGTTATATCGAACTATACGAGCATATTACGGGTAAGAAATTTATCAAAGCCGATGAACATTCCAATATCTTACAGAGAATAGAGGATAATGTTACATCTTGCTTAAAGAGATTGCAATAAACATTCATCGATAATGAAGAAAATTCTTTTATCACTTGTCCTTGTTGTGAGTATTTTATCACTAAGTTCTTGCAACAGGGATAAGGTTTATGAGCAGAGACACAATTTTGACTCATATTCATGGGAGCGTCTGACAGACAATAAGACTATTACATTTAGCGATATAGATATCCAAGACACTACTTCTGTCTATGATATATATGTTACTGTTCGACACACTCCTTATATAAATGAGAAGGAAATCAAACTACTTATGAAAATCATTACTCCAGATGGTGTGATAAGACAGTCTTCCAGATCCAATACTATCAAACTTAAAGACCGTTATGGTAAGGAATGGGTCGGCGATGCTATGGGTGATTTGATTGATGTGGAAGAAAAATGCCGTTCGTTAGTAGAATTTCCTGTCAAAGGCAAATACACTATAACTCTTACTAATATGGGGAAATATCCTCAGATTACCGGTATTATGGATATAGGAATAAAGGTTGTCAAATCCGATTTAGACGACTATAAGAATGCTAAATAATCCGTACGATATACTTGAAAAAAATCCTTTTAAGGATCATATCCTACCGATATTAGCCACCTTGCCAACAACACCGGGAGTCTATCAATATTTCAATAAGAAAGGCGAGATAATCTATGTAGGTAAGGCAAAGAACCTAAGATCTCGTGTCTTATCTTACTTCCGTAATGATTCGCCACGCAACCTTAAGACGCAGTTATTAGTCCTTAAGATAGCGGATATTCGTTTTGTTCATGTGCAGAATGAGACCGAGGCTCTGTTGATGGAGAATAACCTAATAAAGAAATACAAACCCAGATACAACATACTTCTCAAAGACGACAAGACTTATCCGTGGATAAGAATTACTAACGAGGAGTTTCCAAAGATATTCACTACTCGACATATTGTACACGATGGGTCATTGTATTTTGGTCCTTACCCTTCAAAGAAGATACTCAAAGAGTTAATGGCACTTATTCGTCAGATCTTTACTTATCGCACATGCACTTTGGCACTAAATGAGGAAGGTATTGCGAAGGGGAAATTTCACGCTTGTTTAGATGCCCAAATAGGTTTATGCGAAGCCCCTTGCATTGGCAATCAGACGAGAATAGAATACAACAAAAGTATATCAGGTATAAAACAAATCATCAAAGGTTCTTTTGCTAATTACGTCAAAGAACTCAAAGACAAGATGATGCAATATGCCGCAAAGCAAGAATTCGAAAAGGCACAGATAATCAAAGAACGTATCAACCTATTAGAGAACTATATCTCAAAGAGTGCTATAATTAGTGCTTACTCTCATGATATGGAGGTGTATTCTTATACAGAGGACGAGGACACATTATATATTAATCTAACAAAAGTAGTCGAGGGCAAGATAAATATGTCTTTCTGTACGGAGGTTGCTAAAAAACTCGACCTAACAAATAGCGAAATCCTTGCAAGTGCTATATCTCAGAATCGTTTGCGAATGAATTGGACGAGCAAAGAAATAATTGTCCCCGAGAAGTTAGACTTGCCCGAACAGTATGCTATTCAGACTATACCGATATCAGGAGAAAAGAAAAAATTATTAGAGTTCTCTCTCCACAATGTACTCCTCTACAAGACACAAAAACAGAACAAACAAAAGATCTTAGATCCTGGTCGTTGGGAGAATAAAGTTGTCTTGCAGATGCAAAAAGACCTTCATTTGGATAGACCGCCTCATCATATAGAATGTTTTGATAACTCGAACATTCAAGGCAATCAGCCCGTGGCCTCGTGTGTTGTCTTTCGTGAAGGTAAGCCGAGCAACAAAGAATATAGACATTTTAATGTAAAGACCGTTGTTGGACCAGACGATTTTGCTTCTATGCGAGAGATTGTTTATCGCCGTTATAGCAGATTAGTAGCCGAGGGAAAAGAGTTACCCGATTTGATAATAATAGATGGAGGTAAAGGGCAGTTGTCAAGTGCTATCGAGGCATTGAAAAGAGCCGATGTGTACGATAAAGTAGTTGTTGTGGGCTTGGCAAAAAAACTTGAAGAGATCTATTTCCCTAACGACCCTAATCCTATTTGTTTGGACAAGCGTTGTCATACCCTTCAGATTATTCAACATATTCGTGATGAGGCTCATAGATTTGGTATAACATTTCATCGTAACAAACGTTCGAAAGCAACTTTTCGCACCGAACTAACCGATATCGAGGGCATAGGTGAAAAGACTGCACAAGATTTATTACTCAAATTTCAATCAGTTACTAAGGTTAAGCAAGCAACTTTGGATTCTCTTACTCAGTGTATTGGCAAGAGTAAGGCAACCAAAGTATTCAATTATTTTCATCAACCCTAAATCTTTTTCTTTTCTCATTTTTTTAATCTAAATATTAGAAAACACTGCTTTGTATCATATTTTTTTGTAAATTTGCAAATCATTAAACAATTATAAATAAGATAACAAAAAATGGACACATATTTGTTGATATTCGCTATACAGACTATTTTAGTTTTCATTGGTTTATGGAAAATCTTTACTAAGGCTGGTTACAAGGGTTGGTATTCTATCGTGCCGTTCTATAATATTTGGATAGCACTGAAAATAATTGACAAGAAATATTGGTGGTTTATCTATATGTTGATACCATTCATTAATATATATGTAACTATCCTAATTTTTATTGAATTTGCCCGCTGTTTTTCTCATAGAGGTCTTGGCTACCAAATACTTATTGCTCTATTCCCTTGGGTAATGCTACCATTAATGGGTTTCAATAAGGACGAATACATAGATCCCAAGACAACACCTAAATACAAAATCAGTGCAGCAAGAGATTGGGCTGAATGTATTATATTTGCTATAATCGCCGCAACTATTATTAGAAGTATGTTTTTCGAATCCTATCGAATACCTTCTTCTTCTATGGAAAAAAGTCTATTAGTTGGTGATTTTTTGTTTGTTAGCAAGATAGCGTATGGTCCTCGTGTTCCGATGACTGTACTTTCCTTGCCGTTAATGCATCATACTGTTCCGCTATTGAACACCAAATCATACGTTGAGTGGATAGAATTGCCTTATCATCGTTTGCCAGGTTTGGGAAAAATCAAAAGAAATGATTGTGTTGTCTTCAATTTCCCTGACGGCGACACATTATCAACTGCTTATCAGAGCAATGTAAGTTATTATTCTTTGATTAAAGAGTACGGAAGGACTAATGTTTGGACTGATAAATCACATTTCGGCGATATTATCACACGTCCTGTTGATAAAAGAGAGAATTTTATCAAACGTTGTATCGGTTTACCAGGCGAAACACTCAAAGTAGAGAACGGAGTTGTGTATATAAATGGCAAACGTATGGAGTCGCCAAAAGATTATCAACTAACGTATTATGTACAGATTAAAGATGGTTATTTCTTTAACGAAAAAGAGTTGATAAATGTAGGTGTTAGCAAAGAGGATATGCAGATGATGGAGTTGTATTATTACATTACTCTAACCAAAAGTCAAATCCAAACTCTAAAAACTAATCCTTATATCTATAATATTCAACCTACTAACGAGAACAAAGGAGATTATTCTTTGATTGTTGATGATAACACTCCGTTGTTCTGCCAAATTCTTTTCCGTCCTGAGTTGGGCGACATAAAAGCCTTCTTGCTAAGTGCAGGTATTAGTCAGGAGCAGATAAATGGTCTTCGCAACTACCCTACTCTACCACTTAGCAAAGAGATTATAAAAAGCATCAAACAAGTTGATTATGTGGAGAAAATAGAGCCAGTTTTGGCTATGAAAGGTTATAAAAACAGAGACTTATTCCCATTTTCCGAGACATTCAATTGGAATATTGACAACTACGGTAGCGTAACTATTCCAAAGAAAGGTATGCAAATTGCGTTAAACGATGAGAATGAGATGTTTTATGGTCGTTGCATTAGAGTATTTGAAGGTAATACCTTAGAAAAAAGAGGTAACGATTGGTTCTTGAACAACAAGAAAGCAACATCTTACACATTCAAGATGGATTATTATTGGATGATGGGAGACAATAGACATAATAGTGCCGATTCTCGTTATTGGGGATTTGTACCTGAAGATCATATCGTTGGCAAGGCGTCATTCGTTTGGTTCTCATGGAATAAAGACCAAAAAGGATTAAAGAAAGTGCGTCTTAACAAACTTTTCAGAACAGTAAAATAAAAAGAAATTTTGAATTATTATGGCAAAAGAGAAACGAGGCAACATTGTGTTGCATGTATCTGATGAAAAATTGCAATTTTCTCTAAAAAGATATTTTTCGAGAAAGTTTTATAAGGTTATGTTGTCCTCAACCGTACCCGAAATATCAGTAATTATAAGAGATCATGCAGTTAAATTTGTTATCTTTGAAGGCGAAAAAGATCTACAAACAAACATTGAGATTGCCAACAATCTTTTAAGTATAGATAGTTATCTTATCATATATTTTATTTGCGACAACGCCCAATCAACATCCCTTGTTGAACAAGCAAACAAGAATTTTATCACCCTACAAAAGCCTTTTACTCTACGCAAGTTAATCAATAAGATGAATGTTTCGGCGTATAATATCGGCTTGAGTAGACAACAAAACACTAATATTCAAGTCGGTAAGTATAGATTCAATCCTACTACCAATCTTTTAACTCTTGACGAGGGTGATACTCATACTTTGCAACATTTGAACAAAAAAGAGGCTGCTTTGTTGATGATGTTATTCACTAATCAGGGCAAAGTCGTTACTACTCACAGAATTATCTCTGATATTTGGAAGAAAGACGACCACCCTACCACAAGAAGTATGAATGTGTATGTAACTCACCTGAGGCGATACTTGTCTTTGGACGAGAATATCGTAATTGAGAACAAGCATGCCGTTGGTTTTTCTCTCGCTATCAAGGACTAAGAATAGATTCTGTTACTTTATAAGGTTATTTTATCGATTTGCCAAAATATTCTGCCGAAAGAAAAAAATAATTCGGCCATTCATTAGAATCTTTCGGCCATTTAGAAAAATATTACGGCAGATTTTTTTGATAAAAACACCCTCTTTTTTCTACCTTTCAATAGACGGAGAAAATAACATCAGTACTTATCTGAATAACATCAGTACTTATCAGAATATTATCAGTACTTATC
>CAVAII010000024.1:0-11702 GCA_963588535.1 Erysipelotrichaceae bacterium
GAATAAAATCAGTACTTATTAGAATAAAATCAGTACTTATTAGAATAAAATCAGTACTTATTAGATTATTATCAGTACTTATCAGAATAATATCTAACTTTATCAAAATAATATCTAACTTTATTTGAATAATATTAGACTTTATTTTTCTTAGGTGTGGGAGTCCAAAAAACATACCTCTTAGAAAAGTAATAAGTCCTTCTATTTTCTTGATATAGTTTATAGTTATAGTGTGATAGTAAGATAAAATGATATTTTTTTAATCAAAAATTTTACTAAAATCAAAAAATATCTTAATTTTGTAAAATCATTTAACAATATATAGAATCAAAAAAGAATGGAATTGAATACGAATAATTACTGCATTATAATGGCTGGAGGTATTGGGTCTAGATTTTGGCCTATGTCCAGAGTAGAAAAACCTAAACAGTTTTTAGATGTTATGGGTGTGGGTGAGAGTCTGTTGCAAATGACCTACCATAGATTTGAAAAGATTTGCCCTAAGGATAATATATATATCGTTACCAATAGTATGTATAAAGGCATAATTATGGAACAGATAGAAGGCATCAAAGAGGATAGAATCCTTTGCGAACCTGCACGTAGAAACACTGCTCCTTGCATTACATACGCTAATTTTAGAATTCTAAAAGAGAATCCTAACGCAAATATTATTGTAGCCCCATCCGATCATTTGATCTTAAAAGAAGATGTATTTTTGAATACTATTCAGAGGGTTTTGAAGGCTTCTCAAGACAATGATATCCTTGTTACTTTGGGTATTAAGCCGTCTTATCCTAATACTGGTTATGGTTATATTCAGTTTGACAAAGTTAATGGCTTGAAAGACGATAATGAGTTGAAGAAAGTCAAATTATTTACCGAAAAGCCTAATAGAGAAATGGCTCAAATGTTTATTGACAGCGGTGATTTCTTATGGAATGCAGGTATCTTTGTATGGTCTTTGAAGTCTATCAATAAAGCCTTAGAGGAATTCTTACCTGATATCTATAATGCTTTCAATAAGGGACTTAACTTATACGGTACGGATAAGGAAGAGGACTTTATTAACGAGACTTACACCTCTTGCGAGTCTATATCCATAGATTATGGCGTTATGGAGAAGGCTTCTAATGTCTATGTTATGCCTTCGGATTTTGGTTGGAGTGATGTAGGTACTTGGAAGGCATTGTATGAGGTTCGTAAGAAAGATGAGAACAATAATAGCATAACGGGTAAGAATGTTATGACGTATACTTCTAAGAATAACGTAATTACGGTAGATGATGACAAATTGGCAGTTATTCAGGGTATGGATGATTATATTATTGTCAATTCACAGAACGTGCTTTTGATTTGTAAGAAAGACGAAGAGCAAAGAGTGAAACAATTTCTAACAGATGTAGAAGTTAAAAAGGGAAAAGAATATCTATAAAAAAGTATAAAATAATATATACAATGGAAACTATTAAACGTATAGAAATCAAAGAACTTTTTTGTGAGAAAGCAAAAGAGTTAGTTGGACAGAAAATTAGAGTAAAAGGTTGGGTTAGAACAAAAAGAGGCAATAAGAGTGTAGTTTTTATTGCATTGAATGACGGAAGTACAATAAAAAATATACAGATAGTTGTAGATGTTGAGTCTTTCTCGGCAGATACTTTGAAATTGATAACAACTGGTGCTTGTCTATGTGCAGATGGCAAACTAGTTGAGTCTATGGGTAAGGGACAAAGCGTAGAGATTCAGGCAGAAAGCATAGAAGTGTATGGCACTGCTGATCCTGAGACTTATCCTTTACAAAAGAAAGGACACACATTAGAATTTTTGCGTGAGATAGCACATTTGCGTCCTCGTACTAATACCTTTGGAGCAGTGTTGCGTATTCGTCACAATATGGCGTTTGCTATTCATAAATACTTTAATGATAGAGGATTTTTCTATTGGCACTCCCCTATTATTACTGCTTCAGACTGCGAAGGAGCAGGTGAGATGTTCCAAGTAACTACAATGGATTTAAACGATATTGCAAAGAATGAACAAGGTAAGGTTGATTATACAAAAGACTTCTTTGGTAAGAGTACATTCCTAACAGTATCAGGTCAGTTGGAAGGTGAGTTGGGTGCTACATCTATTGGCAAGATCTATACTTTTGGACCAACGTTTAGAGCAGAAAATAGCAATACTCCACGCCATTTATCAGAGTTTTGGATGATAGAGCCAGAGATGGCATTCTATGATATTAATGATAATATGGATTTGGCAGAAGACTTTATCAAATACTTAGTTCAGTACGCTTTGGACAATTGTAAGGACGATATAGAGTTTCTAAACAATATGTATGACAAACAACTAATCGAGAGATTGCAAAGTGTGTTGAAAGAGAAGTTTGTTCGTCTGCCTTATAACCAAGCAATTGAGATTTTGGCTAAGAGTAATCATCATTTCGAGGTACCTATTTCTTGGGGAATGGATCTTCAAAGTGAGCATGAGAGATATTTGGTAGAGAAACACTTCAAATGTCCTGTTATCTTGATAGATTGGCCAAAGGAAATCAAGTCTTTCTATATGAAACAGAACGATGATGGCAAGACTGTTAGAGGAATGGACGTTCTTTTCCCACAAATCGGAGAGATTATCGGAGGTAGCGAAAGAGAAGCCGACTATAACAAACTTATTACTCGTATGAAAGAGTTGAATATGAATATCGATGCATACGAATGGTATTTGGATACTCGTAAGTTTGGTTCTGCTCCTCATAGTGGCTTTGGTTTGGGATTCGAAAGGTTACTTTTGTTTGTTACGGGTATGAGTAATATTCGTGATGTTATACCTTTCCCTCGTTTTCCAAAGAATGCAACATTTTAGAGTAATAAACAATTAAATTCCTTTTTGACAATGGTATCTAATTCCTTAACAACAAAGATGCAACAGAAGTTTGCACCGTCGCAGATTCAGTATATGAAACTCTTGCAATTGCCTTCTTCTCAAATAGAAGACAGAATAAAAGAGGAAATAGAGAAGAACCCATTGTTAGAAGAGGAAGAGAAGAAAGAAGAACCGATAGAAATTCCGAAAATACGCACAGACAACAACGGAAGAGTTAGAACAAAGAACGCAGAAAAGAAAGACGAACAATTCAAAGTAGATCCTGGTTCCTTTAATTCTCAAGAGAGTTCTATGTATGAGAATCTTATTGAGCAATTAGGTTTAGTTGAGTTGAGTGAAACCGAATATGAGATCGGCAAAGAGATAATTGGTAATATTGATGAGAATGGATATCTGACTCGTAATACAGAAGCAATTGTCGATGATTTCTATTTTTCGCATTCTATTGAGATAACATTGGAAGAGGTTGAGAAGATACTAAAGATTATTCAGTCTTTCGAGCCAGCAGGTGTAGGTGCAAGAGACTTAAAAGAGTGCCTAACAATCCAAATTCAACGTACCAAACTAAAAGGTGAGAATATAGATTTGGCTCGTCAGATAATATTGAACGATAGTTGGTTCGAGATGTTCAAGAATAAGCAATACACTCAACTTCTTAACAAAATATCTTGTTCAAAGCAGGAATTGGAGCAAGCAGAAGGGATTATCCGACAGTTGAATCCAAAACCACATTCCGGAGGTGTGCAAACATTCGAAAATATCTATATAACACCAGATTTTTATATATGGAACAATAATGGGACGGTAGAATTTCACTTGGCAAAAACATTCAATAGGACAGTGAAACTATCTTCCCATTATCTAAATATGCTTGATAATCTAAAAAAAGACGCAAAGAACAAAGAAAACAAAGAGGCTATAAGTTTTATAAAAGAGAGAATAGACTCGGCAAACGAGTTTATGACAGCCTTGCAACGTAGAGATGAGACCCTAACTAAAGTTATGGGAGCGATAATCAAATTCAATTACGCATATTTTATAGATGGTGATATAACCAAACTAAAACCTATGCGATTGGTTGATATTGCTCAGATGACAGGTAATGATATCTCGACTATTTCACGTTTTGCGGCTAACAAGTATGCACAGACGCATTTTGGATTATTTCAAATCAAAAAATTCTTCTCTAATGCCGTTGAGGATAGTCAAGGCAATCAGATATCGTCGGATACGATTAAGAATGTTATTGCAGACATTATAGCAAATGAGAACAAACAGAAGCCGTATACAGATGATAAAATAGTAGAGTTACTCAAAGAAAAAGGATATATACTTGCCAGACGAACGGTTGCAAAGTATAGAGATATGCTTAATTTTCCTGTGGCGAGATTGAGAAAGAAGATTTCATAATAGAGAGGAATAGAAATGCAGCCATCACTTATTGAAAAAAAATTAAGTAATTTTTTCTGTGCCTTGTTTAACATTAAGACACTACCCTCTTGGCTTTTTATAATTTTCTGTACTCAAATTCCCTTACTCAAACTATATTTTCTAATTACTCCCTACCCTTTTATTCTAATATTTATAATAATATTCTTCTTTACTTTCGTCATTCCATTTTTGTGGCAAAGGTACCTAAGAAAACAAAATATGGAAGTATCCCAACGTGAATTGCTTATCTGTTCATTAATACTTAATTGTATAACCTTAGTATTTTTGCGACAATTCTCGCTTGATTTTTTCTCTACCATTATCCTTAACTCGTTTATCATTACTATCCTTCTACTAATAATAATGATAATAGAGAGTTTCTTTATTCAGATTAGCAACTATTCTACTACTGCTTTGATTATTGCTCTTGTTCTTATTACAGATCCTTACAAGATATCGTTCGTTTATGTTAGTATTGTTTTATTATTAGCAGGTTTCTTGCTATCTTTATTCGTTGTCAACCAAAAATCAACACTAAAACAAACACTTATAGCATTTATCAGTACTCTTGTTACTACTTGTATTTATCTTTTGTTGCCATGGTAAAGAATTGTATTAAATACATATTAATTATATTGATAGCATCTCTGGGACTAAATGATTTATTCGCACAAAATCAAAATCCTTCGCAACAAGAAGACAAAAGAACAAGAAATAGACGTATTGCCGATTCATTATATTATGTTCATACGATAAAAAAGCAAGAAGACAGTATAAAGAATCTTCGTTTGGAGAAACTAAAAGCAGAAAAAGAATCGTCCGATAGTCTGTTTTCTAAGACAAATAATAAGAAGAAAAAACGTAGGTCTGAGGATAAATCCGCAAAGTCTCAAAAGCAAATAAATTTACCTTCTGATAATAGCAACACTTCTGTAGATACCACAAAGACAACAAATAAGGATATTCCAAGTATGACTTTGTATCAAAATACTTGGTTCTCTGAGAGAGTAAAATCGCAAAAAGTCTCCCTAAAAGACATACCTGACGAGATAACATTAAGACTCTGTGGCAAAAAGAGTAATGAACAATTTTGTTTTCCTTATAAAGGTATCAAAACTTCGGGTTATGGTTGGCGTTGGGGGCGACCTCATACAGGTATTGATATTGCTTTGAACACAGGTGACGAAGTCTATGCTGCCTTTGACGGAGTTGTTAGAGTTGCTAAATATAATGGTGGTTATGGCAATATGGTTCTTATCCGTCATTACAATAATTTGGAAACTCTTTACGGACATTTGTCGAGTATAAAGGTAAAACCTGGGCAGAAAGTAAAGGCAGGAGACGTTATTGGCTTAGGTGGTTCAACTGGTAAATCAACTGGTCCGCATCTCCATTTTGAATGTCGTTTGCTTTACGCTTGTTTCGATCCTGAATGGATATTAGATATCAAAAAATTCGGATTAAAAACCAAACTTGTTAGGATTGATAAATCTTATTTCGGTATCTCTGCCTCGCAAGCCTCACAAGACAAAAAGCAAAGAATAACCAAATTTACTAAGGTTAATAAACTCTTGGACGGAACCAAATATGTATCCGATAGAGAGTTAGATAAGATGATTGCCTTAAAAGAAGAACAGAAGAATCAACCAGTAAAAATAAATAATGAAGACAAAAGCACGTGGCGATATTACAAAGTACAGCAAGATGATACGTTAGAAAGTATAAGCAAAAGATTTAATATAAAAATTTCCGACCTTGTTGCCATTAACTCCCTAAAAGACAATAATATCGAAGTAGGAAAAAGAATAAGGATTAGATAGAAAACTAATCAAAATTTACTCTTTATGGAAACAGAATTGAAATATTTTTATAGAAAATAGAGCAAAAATATTGCAGATTATAAAATTTTTTGTATTTTTGCATCGTTAAGATTATGAATGTTAATAATTGGAATGAATATGAAAAGATTATTTGTTTTAATCCTAGTCGTTTGCGTTTCGTTTAGCGGTGTTATGGCACAGGCAACGAAAAAGAGAAGCAAGAAGAAAGTAAAAACTACACAGGTAACCAAACCTCTTGAATTGTCCTTGCCTCCTCGTTCGGCAGATTGTTTCTTTGCCGTTAACTTACCTTTAGATTCGGCTTTCGGACCTACAGAACCTTTGCAGGGATTTGGATATGTGAATGAGATTCACAAAGATGCACAAACTAAGAATGTTTTTGATGGTGAGCATAACTCAGTTTGGTACAAGATAGATTGCCCTTACGCTGGCAAATTGATAATTGATGTTACTCCAAAGAGTGAAGTTGATGATTATGATATGCTTGTCTACAAATTTACGGACAAATATTTTTGTAATCGTGTAGAAAAAAATCGTGTTAAGCCTATTCGTAGTATTCTTTCGGCAAATAATTCCGATACTAAGGGCAAAATTGGTCTGTCTTTGACTGCTACGGCGGCTAATCTAACCAAAGAATCAACTGTTAGTTATGGTCGTTATATCAATGTCGAACAAGGCGATAGTTATATCGTAGTTTTGGATAATTTGCAGGACGGTGGTTTGGGTCATACCATTCGTGCAGAGATTTATACCGAGCATACACCTTTGTATATCGAAGTATATGACTCTATTAACAAAGTTCGTACAACGGCTAACATAAAAGTATACGATAATACGACCGATGCTTTGGTTGTAGACTTAGAAGACGCTGGTAGGACTAAGTTAAAACTTTTGCCAGACCATAATTATAATATCAATATCACCAAACCAGGTTATTTTAACTACAGAAACACAACCTCTTACGCAAATCGTGCAGGTACTAAGGATAGTGTTTTGACTGTTAGGTTAGCAGAAATAAAGATTGGTTCTGTTTTGAAGATTAATGGCGAATTATATTTCGAGGAAGACGAGAATGATTCTATTGCTGTTATGAAAGAATCGTACGAAATATTGGACGAAGTGGCTAAAACTTTGAATGAATACTCACACATGGAGGTAGAAATCATTGGAAGAATAGCAACAGACGGATTAAATCTTACCTCAGACACCGAAAATTCGAGAAAAAGAGGACAAGCAATCAAAAATTATCTCATAACAAAGGGAGTTAGTGAGGAGAGAATGGTAGTTAGAGGATCTACTAAAAAAGAATTATTGAAGCAAATAGAAGAGCAAAATAAGAAAAATACTCAAATTTTCCCTGCTTGTGAGATAAAAATTAAGAGTTTAAAATAAGAGATAGACGAGATAATAAAAATTTAAATATTTGAAACACAGAATTAGAAAAAGAGAGAGAAAAAAAACAGAGGAAAAAATTTTGTTATCTCTTCAAATTATTCTAATTTTGCAAACTCAAATAAGGATAAAATTTAAGGTTTATCACTTTATTGAATGTCCCATAGTGTAGTGGCAACACGAGAGATTCTGGCTCTCTTAACTCAAGTTCGAATCTTGATGGGACAACAAAAAGGTTCTTTTACATGTTGAATTTTTTCATTTTAGCGGCTTAACCATTTTGAGTCGCTTTTTTTTGTTATTAGGGAGTATGTTTCTCGGAATAAAGTAAGTGATTATCGAAATAAAGTGCGTGATTATTCTGATAAAGTGCGTGATTGTTCTGATAAAGTAAGTGATTAGGAAAATATCTTCTGATAATATTTCAACGAAATAAGTAAAGAAAAAATTCTTTACTGATTCTATTCCAACGAATACTGATTTTATTTCACTAAGTACTGAAGTTATTTTGATAAGTACTGAAGTTATTTTGATGGCATCGCATCTTTTATAAAAATGAAGTGTCATTTTATCAAAATGAATGGTCGTTTTATTTGGATGAATGGTCGTTTTATCCAAATGATTCGTCGTTTTATTCTAAAAATACCACCTTATTTTTGAAATAAAGTGGCAGAATATTTTGCTAAAGTGGCGTTTTATTCGGATAAAGTGCCACTTTATTTTGTTAAAGTGGCACTTTATTTTGAGTATCTTAGATTAGATTCCAAAAAGAAGGAAATCCAACCGAATTATTTCTTACGTTTACTTGTCAAACTCTGTGCGAGTCATAGATTGAACAAGTTTCAAGCCGTCCGTATCAGGAAATATCTCCATACCTAAATCAATCTTGGTTTTCACGCTTTTATTAGAGTTAAGTCCTTCAATAACAGCAATATTAAGATATATTCCTTTCTTCTCATTTACTTGTACGAAGTCAATTACAGAAGTTAACGGAATGATAGAAGCCAAAGAGTTCATAACATTTAGTTTTTCGCCGTTAAGTAACACAATCTTAGTCTGTTTGCCTGCGTTACACATCATTGCAATCTCTTTTTGTGCTATCTCTTTTACTCCTTTTTCGGTATCAAAACGAATCAAATCCCCTTTGAATACGTCATCTTCGTAGAATAATTTCTGAACACATTTGCCCGAAGCGTCATATACTTCCCATGTTCCTTGTTTCTTGTCTTTTACGAACTGACCTTTGATTTTCAAAGACTTATTAGGATAATATTCTTTGTATTCACCATCGAATTGATTGTCTTTATAGTTAGTTATATAGTAACCATCGCTATACAAAGTCTTGAAATATTTTCCTTGCTTAACGCCTTGTACATAATTAGTTACCTCAATAATATCCTTACCTTTGGTCTCCCATTTTTTTTCTTCGCCGTCTTTGAGATTATTCTTATAGTTTTCTTGCGTAATCTTCACACCCTTAGGAGAATAGTATATCCACTGCCCTTCTTTTTTCTTGTCAATATACTTTCCTTCGGCTTTGGTAACGCCATTAGCATAAACGAACCAAGAATAAGTGTGCGTGCCGTTGTGAGAAAAGTAGTTTTTTAATTCTATATTGCCCTTATTATCATAATAATAGAACGTGTCCACAGGGTAATCGTCCTTGAATTGTCCTTTGTACACAAGACGACCTTTTTTATCTTTTTTTATCCACTCCCCTTGCTTTTTACCATTCTCATCTACTTTGTTCTGTGCCGTAGTAACATTAATTGTAAAAATTAATAATATCGCCAAAACAATTGTCTTTCTTGTAGTTGTCATAACTTGTCTTATATTTTATTTTGTGTTCGTACTTAGAAAATTAGCAAAATCAATTAGACTATCAAAACGATAATCTATCAATTCCTCATCTACATTCTCCTCTGTCTTATTATCAATAAAAACGGTAGTCATACCACATCTTTTGCCGAAAAGCATATCGCTGTTGCCGTCTCCTATCATAATACTCTGGGAGAAAACTATTTGCGGATAATCTCGTGTAGCCTTGAAAGCCATTCCTACATTTGGTTTGCGATTTGGCGAAGAGGTGTCTTTTAGGTCAGGACAATGATAAACCTTATCAATTCTGCCACCATTATCTTGTATTTCTGCTATCATTTTCTCGGTAAGTAATTGAAAATCTTCTTCTGTCATCAATTTCTTACCTATTCCTTGTTGGTTGGTTACAACAAAGATATGGGGAAATATTTTGTTAAATATCTTTAGTGCTTGTTTTACTCCGTCAATAAACCTAAACTCCTCGTAGTTTTGGATATAACCGCCCATCTTTCTTACATTTATCACGCCGTCTCTATCCAAAAAAAGAGCAGAAGCAGGAGTTATCTCTATTTTATTATTCATTTTTTGCGAATAATTGTTTTTCCACTTGTTCACAAATAATATGTCCTATCATAATATGCGACTCCTGAATGCGAGGAGTTACTTTTGAAGGAACGTTTAGTAATATATCTGCCAATTCTTTTATCTTGCCACCTGTTTCACCTGTTAAAGCAATGTTAATCATACCTTTGGCTTTGGCTTCTTGCATAGCCTTATAGATATTTACGCTATTGCCCGAAGTGGATATACTAACCAATACATCGCCTTTCTTGCCTACTGCCTTAATCATTCTCTCGAAGACAACATCGTAAGAATAATCGTTGGCAACAGCAGTCAAATAAGAGGTGTTAACATGCAATGCCTCAGCGTCTAAAGGTTCTCTATCGAAATAGAAACGACCTGATAGTTCTGCTGCTAAATGCTGGGCATCGGCTGCCGATCCTCCGTTGCCACAGAATAATACCTTACCATTATTTTTATAGGCCTTTACCATAGCCTCGACACTTTTATCGATACGATCTAAAAAAGAATTATCCTCCATTATTGTTTTCTTTACCAATATAGAGTCCTCTATTATTTTTTTCAATTGTATTGTATCCATATCGTTTGTTGTTTTTTATGTTATAGTCTTTATTTTCTTGATTTTACTTCTTGTTTTCTATTTGTTTATGACTGATAGTCTAAACTTATTTATTAGTAAAATTACTCTCTTTTTCAATCAAATAATTGTTACGAGTAGGCGAATTTCTACCAATCAACTCAGCCAAGAAACCAGTTAAAAACAATTGAACTCCAATAACTAAGCCCGTAAGTGCAATATAGAAATAAGTAGTATCGGTTATTCTACGCATAGGTATACCATTGTAGATAGCAATTAATTTCTGCATGCCTAAAACTATTGCAGCCAGAACCCCAATTAAGAACATAATACTACCAACTGCACCAAAGAAATGCATAGGTTTTTTAGAAAATTTAGAGACAAACATAATGCTTATAAGATCTAAATATCCGTTTATAAATCTATTCATTCCAAATTTGCTAGTACCGAATTGACGTTTGCGGTGTTGTACAACTTTCTCGCCGATATTAGAAAAACCTGCCCACTTCGCAATAACTGGTATGTATCTGTGCATTTCGCCATAGACTTCAATAGATTTGACAACATCTTTTTTGTATGCTTTCAAGCCACAATTGAAATCGTGCAATTTGATACCTGAGAACATTCGAGTAGTAGCATTAAATAGTTTGCTCGGTAGATTTTTTGCTAGTTTGCTATCGTAACGTTTTTTCTTCCAACCTGATACCAAATCATAACCATCTTCCTTTATCATCTTGTACAAAGCAGGTATCTCATCAGGAGAGTCTTGTAAATCGGCGTCCATAGTTATTACCACATCGCCCTGGCAATGTTCGAAACCAACATTTAGGGCTGCACTCTTGCCATAATTCCTTCTGAATTTAATACCTTTAATGTTAGAATTTGCTTTAATTAACTCTTCTATCTTATTGTATGAACCATCTTTACTGCCGTCATCTACCATAATGATTTCGTAAGAAAAATTATTTTCGTCCATAACTTTCTTTATCCAATCTGTCAATGGTCCAACCGATTCTATTTCGTTGTACAAAGGTACGATTACTGATATATCCATATTCTTGTTTACTTTTTTTACTATTAATTATTTTTGGGTATTATCTTTTTGTTTAGTCCTTATTAGTTGTTTTGCATTTTCGTTTTTTAGGATTATGCCAACCAAGAACGCCCACAAAATT
>CAVAII010000025.1:0-2604 GCA_963588535.1 Erysipelotrichaceae bacterium
ATAAAAGTCTTTCTTTATAATATTATCTATTGCAGAGTGTAACTCCTTATAATTATTACAGACTTGAACCTCTTGAGAAAAAATCGTCATGGATACAATTATCACATATAGTAACAATACCAACTTTTTCATTATGATTATTTTTTATCTATACTTCTTACTAACTTTTTTATTGCTAATGCTCCTACACCAGAATTCTGCTGAATATACGACATAGGTGCTTTTACTCCATCTTGTTTTTCTCTACTTTTATAAAAGGCAATTCTTTTGTCAACCGCTGTATTAAAATCAATATCAAATTGCTTAGACGATAAAATACCTTCTTTAAAATTATAATTATCATCAATATATTCTTGTTTAGTAGACATATTTTCATCCCATAAATTTGAACCTCCTCCAAAAGCTATGTTTAATGAATACATTATATTTTGAGAAATGATATCAGCCTCAGTCTCTCGTACAGATAGGTCTTTTAAGGAATATTCTCCGATATCTGATTGGTAAGCATGGAATAATTCTTGGGTTAATGGATATAAATCATCAACAAAGTAAACTTCTTTTGTTTTAGCATTAAAAGAACCTGAACCTCCTATTCCTTGTCCTAATTTGATTATATATTTAGTATTAGACTTTTCTAAACATTCATAATATATTTTAAACATTTTATTCCCTTTCAGAAATTCAATACTTCTTAGATATTTATCTTTCTCTCTTTCTGACAAATTGCTTAAATCTATTTCTTCTCCATTCGGATCAATAAACTTCACCGGATTATCAGCACAATAGTTGTATGGACTTAATGAAGGATATTTGTTACTCATAGGATCTGTAGATAACCACATAGATAATTCCGAGTTGTAATATCTCGCTTCATAATAATGAAAGCCACTCTCATAGTCTTTCTCTTTGCTGTTAAAAGAATAGGTTCCAAGCATTGTTGTATCAAAAAGATTATTGTAATTCGGCTGAAAGGCTGTTATATCTACCCAATCTTCGCCGTATGGTAGATATGCTAATGTTTGAGTAATGTTTCCATTTCTGTCTGTTAAGTATGTAGTACTACCTAAATGGTCAGAGTGATAGTAGAAAGGATATTCTATTGCATCTCTTTCCCTTTGTTCATACATCATATTGAACAGATTACAATCATTATTTATCACAACATCTGCCTGCATACAATTATTAAACGTCTTAGTGATACCATTTATTTGATTTTCTATTAGATTTTCGTAATTATCTTTAATTTCTTGTACTCTATTTACGATATTATTCCATGATTCGAGAGCAAATCCTCCGCCAATCTGTGAGCAAATTCTTCTGCTTTCATCAAAGTAATGCTTTGTATATCCGTGTCTTGTTAGGGTTATTAATGGGGAAGCATAAAGATTTGGGAATTAAGCGATATGGAGGCAGATCATGTAACGGCGTGGAGTAAAGGAGGACAGACGACTGCTGATAATTGTACGATGTTGTGTAAGCATCATAATAGATTAAAAGGAAATAAGTAAATAATTCTAATTAATGACGGACTGACTGACTGACCCTAGTGTTTGTCAGTCAGTCAGTCCATCCATCATCTTTTCGTTTATTCGCTTCTTGAACAATTATTTATCGTTTCTTATTAACATTTATCAAATTCTTGAGTTTCTCACACAAAATTGGACTTTAGATGACCGAATAAAATGACGAATTATCAAAATAAAACTACAAATCATCACGATAAAACTACAAATCATTTTGATAAAACGGCGTAATATCATATTTAATGAATTATATGTTTATTTGTTTTTTCAATTGATTATTTTACCAGTCTAACACAAAGTTATTTGGGAGAAATGGGGAGATGGCTAAGTAGAGACCGAAAATAATAAGGATAGAACCGACAACTCGGTTGATGATTGTTATTACATTATCTGTAAGGAAACGCTTTAACTCGTTGCTAATAGCACATTTAATCACATCCATACAAAAATTAGTAAATAGGATTGAGGCTAAGAAAATTATCTGCTCAGATTTCTTTGCATAGATATTCGCCATACCAATAGGTATCAACCAAAAAAGCCATGTACCTGGATTAACAATATTGAAAAGAAAACCTTGACCAAGATATTTTAGGTGTAGTTTACTATTCTTAATCAAGGGGTTATCAGTTTTTTGAGAGATATGTCTACGTCTTGCCGTAAAGATTCCAAAACCGATAATAACAGCCCCACCGACAACGGAAATAATTTTTTGAGTTTCTCTCGCCTCGAACACAGAAGAGAGTCCGTACCATGCAACAAAAACCATTAGGATATCGCTAAGAGAAATACCCAAAACAAGATGCGAACCCGATCGAAAACCTTGCGAAATGCTTGTTTGCACAAGTTTGAAGAACGCAGGACCAACCATTAAAGACAAAGTTAGTCCAAACAAAACTCCCTGTGTTACAATATGAAATATACTCATAAACTATTCTACAACTAATAAAATATCGATTTTTGTTTTGCAAAATTACAAAGTTTTATTATCTTTGCAAAATATTTTAAGGCATTTAGACAATAAAATTTTAATTTGAGACACATAAATGAACACAAAACTAAATACAATAGAAGAGGCAATAGA
>CAVAII010000026.1:0-6716 GCA_963588535.1 Erysipelotrichaceae bacterium
TTCTTGTTGGACAAGACTAAACACAACTAATACAAGTTACCCATATCTTAACACTAGTGGTCAAATATATATGTCTAATAGTTGCGGTTTTGCTTTGAATGGATATACAGACGATATTACTGCATTACAATTATCTTTCCTTGCTTATCCATCTAGCAATACTGCTTCGTATGGTTCAATAGAAGTTGGTGTTATGACAGATTTAACTGATTCTACCACATTCACTTCTTTGAAAACAATTGAGGCAACAAGTTATACTAGTGCTACTTGGGCAAAAATAGAAGTTCCTTTCACAGATTATGAAGCACCTGACGATGCAGAAACATATTATGCTGTCGTTAAACACCCAAGTGGTTATGCTTGGTATCTAAAAGATATAACCTTAGAGTTGGCACCTGATTGCTTGACAGCACAGGCTATCAAAGGTGATACTATTACAGACGAGACTGCAACAATCTCTTGGACTGCTAGTGATGAGACTAATGATTGGACTATCTATTATTGGAAAGATGAAGATACAGATACTCTATCGGTAGAGAACATCGCAGATACTTTGGTTGAGTTAACAGGTTTGGAGGCTCAAACAACATACAATTTCTATATTGTAACTAATTGTGGAGACAATAGTCCTAAGACTTTGACTTATTCTTTCACAACCGCATGTAGCACAATAGAGGTAACTGACGACGCTCCTTTCGTTGCTGATATCTCTTACAATGGTTTATACTGTTGGACTACTAATGAGTGGAGTTATTCTTCTTATTATGGAGCAGTATATACAAATTATGTTTCTGATTTGATACTTCCTACTTTGAATATCGAGAGTGTAACAACTCCTTATCTAAAGATTAATCACAAGAATGCAAGCACTCAACTAAAACTTTACTATCGTGCATCTTCTGATGCTGATTGGTCAGATCTTTATACTTTAGACGCTACTAGCGATACTATTACAGATCTTATCGCTTTGCCTAACGCTTCTGCTGAATATCAAATAAAGATGACTCCTGCTAGTAATTCATACGCTTATATTTATAGTTTAGAGGTATACAATGAGGAGAATCCTCCTTCATGTAGTAAGGCTGTAGGTCTTGCAGTTAATGCTACTTCTGAGAATGCTGTTGTTACTTGGTCTCAACCAGACGATGCTTCTTCTTGGATACTATATTACAAGTCAGATGCAGACGATTCTTATACTGCAACAGACGAATTAGCAGACACAACTTATACTATGGACGTAGAGCCACAAACTACATACACTATTTATGTTGCAACAGTTTGCGGATCAGACGCAAGTAGTTATCCTACAACTACTGGTTTAACCTTTACTACTCCTTGTGTTGGTTTAACTCTACAAGATTTGCCTTATACTTGGGATTTCGATTCTAATAATGTAAAAGTAGGTACTTCTTCTGATAAATTACCTTCTTGTTGGCAAAGAATCGGTTCTTCTTATCCATACGTATATGGATATTCTACATATGCATATAGTGGAGACTCTCTGTTGTATTTCTCTGCATATACTGCTTCTTATGGTATATTACCATTTGTTGATGTCGAGAATGCACCGATAAATACTCTACAAGTTTCTTTATACGCAAGAACTAGTTCTTCTTATTATGATGCTACTTTGGCTATTGGTGTAATGACAAATCCTACTGACAAATCTACTTTCGTAGTTCTTGATAGCGTAGATTTAACTAGTTCATACACACTATACGAATTCCCATTGTCTGCTTATCAAGGACAAGGCGGATATATTGCTATAAGAATATCTAGCGGTGATTATGCTTATGTATATGTAGACAATGTTACTTTGCAAGAGATTCCTGCTTGTGTTAAACCTCAAGGCTTAGCAGCAAGTAACATTACTACTACTTCTGCTACTATTACTTGGTCGCAAGGTGGTGAGGTTACTACTTGGAACCTTTATTACAAAGCATCAGAAGACGATTCTTACACACAAGTAACTAACATAACAGAGACTTCTTACGACCTTACACTTGAGGATAGCAAGACATATATGGTTTATGTTGAGGCTATTTGTGATAATGACTCTACAATAGCAACCGACCCTATGACATTCAAAACTCCTTGCTTGGCTCTAACAGACGCTGATCTACCTTATACAATGGATTTCGAAAACGAGACTACAGGAGATATTCCTTCTTGTTGGACAGCTATTCAAAAACATACAACTACTTATGGATATGTATATCCAAGAGTTTATTCTTATTCTGCATACGAAGGTAGCAAAGATTTCTATATGTACTACAACAACACTGTTGCTTTGAAAGGATATCAAGGAGATATCTCTGCTTTACAATTATCCTTAATGGCAAAACCTTATAGCAATACTTCTTCTTACGGTACATTAGAGGTAGGCGTTCAAACTGATTTATCAGACGCTACTACTTATCAATCTGTTAAGGTTTATAATGCTACCGATTGGATTTCTGCTGTATACGAGAAACTAACTATTCCATTCGATTCTATCGAGGCAGATGCTACTACTACATACTATGTAGTTCTTAAACATACTGAACCTTATAATAATGGATATGGTTGGTACTTAGACAACGTTAAATTAGAGGTTATTCCTTCTTGTGCGGAGGCTACAGATGTTGTTATTAGCAATGTTACTAGTTCATCTGCAACTGTTACTTGGTCTCAACCAGACGAGAGTGATTCTTGGACAGTATACTACAAGGCAGATAGTGATGAGGATTATCAAACCATTGACGCTTCTGACACAACAGCAGAATTAACTGGTTTAATATCTCAAACTACATACATTGTATATGTTCAAACTAATTGTACGGGTGATCAACCTTCTACTTATCCTGTTTCATTCAAGACAGAGTGTGATGAGAATGGTATAACAATATCAGATGAATATACCTACACACAAGATTTTGAAAATACAGAGGCTAATATGGTTCCTGATTGTTGGTCAAAAGTTACAGAGGCTGCTTCTGGAAGTACTTTGACTGGTGCAAATACATACGCTAAATATGCAGGTGATAAGAGTTTGGTAATGAAATCAAGTACAGCTTGTACTCAACCTATGGTCGCTTTACCAAAATTCACTAATTCATTATCAGAGTTAAGACTAAAATTCTATTCTAAGGCAGAAAGTTCTCTTGCTGGTGATTTAGAGATTGGTTATATTACTGACCTTACTGATACTTCTACATTTGTTGTTTTGACTTCATTCTCTAACGCAGAATCTAGTTGGACATTACACAAAATAGATTTCAATACTTACGAAGATCAATTAGAAAATGTAACTGATGCTCGTATAGCATTCCGTCACAATAATCCTACTGTGGCTTCTTCTTGGTATTACTATGGAGTAGATGATTTGGAAGTTAGTTTGGTTCCTGCTTGTCAAGAGCCTAATGATATAACAGTTTCAGTAGAGTCTTCTTCTGCTTCTATTACTTGGACTTCTAATGCTGCTTCTTTCAACATCGTTGTTAAGGACGAAAACGATGCCGAGATAGCTTCTGAGTCTGGATACTCTACTACACAATATGACTTAACAGAGCTAACCCCTAATACTACTTACACAGTATCTATTACAGGTGTTTGCTCGGATAACTCTCTAACTGAGACAACAACTACTACATTTACTACTTCTTGCATTTCTCTAACAGAGTCTGATCTACCATACGAGATAAATTTCGACAGCGAGACTACAGGTACATTGCCTTCTTGCTGGATCAAAGTAGCAGGATCTTCTACTACTTCTCCTTCTGTATCTGGTACGTATTCATATTCTGGATCTTATTCTTTGCGTATAAATTACAATAACACCACTGCATCATTGCAACCATACGAAGGTGATATCTCTGCTTTGAGACTAACAATGTATGTAAGACCTAATGGTACTTCTTCTAGTTATGGTTCATTACAAGTTGGTATTCAAACCGATTTATCAGATACTGCTACTTATACTGCAATTGCAGAGATGGCTTCAACCGAGTGGACTTCTACTACATGGAAAAAGAAAGAAATAGACTTTGATACCTACACTTCTGATGCAACTACTTATTATGTAATTCTTAAATACATAAACACGACTTCTTCGGATTATAATAGTTGGTATATAGATGATGTTACCTTAGATAATATACCTGCTTGTCCTCCTGCTAAGGATCTACAGATAACAAGTCTTTCTACTGACGAGGCAACTGTTTCTTGGTCACAAAAGGGCGAGGGTGTTACTTCTTGGACAATTAAATACAGAGAAGCAGACAGCGAAGACGATACTTGGCAAGAGTCCACTACAGTTAATGCCGATACTACTGCTACCCTAACAGGCTTAACCGCTGCTACTACTTACGAAGTATATATCGAAGGTGAATGTTCTGACGCAGAGGAAGGCAACCCTACTTCTGATACTATTACTTTCGCTACTTCTTGTTCTACTATAACTATTACTAGTGAGGATACTTATACACAAGACTTTGAGACGGGCGAGAGTGGCGAAGCTCCTCTTTGCTGGACCAAAGTTGTAGAAGGTACTTCTTCCACTTATTATCTAAGTGGTATAAATTCATTTACTTCTTATGAGGGTTCTAATGCTCTTGTAATGAAAGCAAGTGCTTCTTGTAATCAACCTATGATTGCTTTACCAGAATTTACTAATAGTTTATCCGAATTAAGAGTTAAATTCTATGCTAAAGCAGAGAGCACTACTTCTTCTGGAGATTTAGAGTTAGGTTATATTACAGACGTAACAGATTCTTCTACATTCGTTGTATTGACTTCTTTACCTCCTGTTACTACTTGGACATTGCATAAGATAGATTTGAATGCTTACGATTCTATATTAACAGGCGTTACTAATGCTCGTTTGGCATTCCGTCACAATGATCCTGGTGTAACTTCTTCTTGGTATCATCATTCAATCGATAATTTGGAAGTTTGCTTGATACCTTCTTGTCAAGAGCCTTCTAACGTTACAGTAGATAGTATAACAGAGAATGGTGCTGTTATTACTTGGACTTCTACCGCTACTACTTTCAACCTAACTATTAGCGAAGGCGAGAACGTAGTTGTAACTGAGAATAACCTTCAAGCATATACTTATACTGCTACTAACCTTAACTCAAGTACAACATACAAAGTTAGCGTAGAGAGTGTTTGTGATGATGGTTCTACTACAGAGTCTTCTACTGCAACCTTTACTACTCTTTGCAGTGTAGAAGTAGTTAATAATGTTACTCCTTGGGAACCAGATCTAACTTCTAGTGATGATCTTATGTGTTGGACAGATAATGGTGCTTGGTCTGCATCTTCTTACTATGGCGGATTACATCACCCTTATTCTGGTTCTGCCCCTGACGATATCTATACTCCTACATTGGATATATCTAATGTTACGGCACCTGCAGTTACATTAACCTATTCATTAGAGGATTATCAAAGTTCTGGTGTTGTTAATTATCTAACAATCCTATACCGTGCTAATGCTACAGACGATTGGACAGAGTTAAAGACTTACGACTCCGTTGCAATTGACGCTGTTGATACAATAGCATTACCAAACAAGTCTGCTACATATCAACTAAACATCCGTTGGTCTAATAGTAGTTCTAGTGCAGATGGTATAACAGTTAGTGCATTAAAGGTATTCAACAATTCTACTGATACTACTACTCCTGCAGAGCCTTGTGCTGCACCTACATCTTTGGTTGCAAGTAATGTTACTCAAACCTCTGCTACTGTTTCTTGGTCTGGTACTGCATCTTCATACGACGTTCAACTTAATAACAACGCCGCAGAGATGGTTAATACTACAAGCAAACAATTCACTGGTTTAACCGCTAATACTACTTACACTGTTAAGGTACGTTCTAATTGCGGTACAGAGACTTCTGATTGGGTAAGCGTAACATTCACTACATTAGAAGACACTCCTGCTCCTTGTAACAAGCCTACTGATTTGGAGGTAGTTCCTACTTCTAACTCTTTGACTTTGTCTTGGACTGGTGACGCTGCTGCTTACGATGTTCAGTTGAATGACCAAACCATTCAAACTACTTCTCAAACTATCTTCACATTCCCTAACCTAACACCTTCTACTACTTACTCTCTAAAGGTTCGTGCTAATTGTGGCGAGACTACTTCTGAGTGGGCTACTACAACAGGTACAACTAACGCAGAGGCAACAGGAGATCAAGACCCTGTCGTTACTACTAACAACGCAACTCCAGGCGAGACAACTGCTACTTTGAATGCCGTTGTAAGTGTTAATAACAACACTATCACTGCTTCTGGTTTCAAATACAGACTAGTAGATGCTAGTGCATGGACTGACGTTCAGGCAACAATAGAGACTTCTGGTTTGATGAGTGCTACTATAAACGGTTTGACTCCTAAGACTACTTACGAGTACAAAGCATACGTTACAACCGACAAGGGTACCTTCGAGGGAGCAACTAAATACTTTGAGACTCAAGAAAGTGGTCTAATGGACGTAGAGAACACTATAAACGTTCTTACTTATCCTAACCCTACAACATCTAACGCTACATTAGAGGTTAAAGGCTTAACCGAAGACGCTAATGTAATCGTTACAGACGTTAATGGTAGAATAGTTCTTAGAACAGTTTATACTGCTTCTGATACTTCTATAACAATCCCTACCGAAACTTTGTCTGTTGGAGTTTATTATATCAAGATAACTAACTCTACTATGACTAAGA
>CAVAII010000027.1:0-4838 GCA_963588535.1 Erysipelotrichaceae bacterium
CAAATAGATAACCTTGATGATAAATCTTGCATTCTTCGAGTTGGTAATTCTAATGGTTGGAGATTCATAACAGGTAATTGGGCAAGAGAAAGAATTGGTGAACAAGATTGGAGAAACTGGGTAGAGGTAATGGGTAAGAAACTTCGTTCTCATCCTGAAAAATATCACGAGTATGATTTCCCTAAATCTCGTAGAATAATAAATAAACAAGATAAGAATGTAAATCTACTCGGTTTTGTAAAATTGACAATAGAAGAATGAAAATTCATATTTCACTTGTAGGCAAAGAAACAGTGCCTGTATATATGGGTATTGTAGAGGTAGAGCCAGATGAGGTAATACTAATACATTCTGCGAATACTAAGACAGAATGTGATAGAATTAAGAGTGTTCTATCTCCGAATATTAAAGTACAATGCAAGGAGTTTGACCCTGCTGATTTAAAGAAGATTTTTTACTCTCTTAACAAATTACGCAGAAATCTTTTAGATAAGATACAGCAAGAAGACAAAATATCTTTGAATCTTGTAGGAGGAACGAAGTTTTGGTCTTTGGCTTTTTATTCTGTATTCAATTCTATGAATAATGTTAGTATCAATCTTGTTGATCAGCAGAATAATTTCTGGGACTTTGTGGCACAAAACTCCAAACAACTTATCCCCCCTTCTGATATCAAAATAATCTTTGAATTAAATGGTAATCCCGCTCCTAAGAATGTTCCTTTCACTAACTATACTGAAGAAGATTTCATAATTGCCCAAGAAGTAGAAAAAGTACGCAAAATAAACGTTAAAGACTTTAATGATCTTACCATTTTCAAAAAGAGTCAACAAAATGAATTGGACAAAAAAGAAAATGAACGAACGCTACAATCAAGATCAAAACTAATTTGGATAAAACCTGATTACGCTCAAATAACATTATATCGAAGAAAATCAAAAACGCCAATTGTCACAAAATTAAGAAGTCCTCATGCTGTTGCCATTGTTAATAATTCTCATTGGTTCGAATTAAAAATTGCAAAATTGCTATCAAATATTTATCCGAAAGAGAATATTTATATGAACTGTAGATTTATAAACAACGGCACCGCCCAAAACGAAGTAGATATCATTATCAATACTGGTAATAAACTATTGTTTGTTGAGTGCAAAACTCAAATAACCAATACAACAGATATTGACAAATTTTCTACCGTTGTAGAAAACTATGGAGGCAAGAGTAGCAAAGCCTTATTTATTACCGATGCTAAGATGTCAGAATCAATTATTCGAAAATGCGACAAATTCAATATTGCTCATTTCTCTTTGGCTGAGGTTAAGAATGACGGACAGAATATTTTAGAATCATTACAAAAGATTTTACGAACATTTATTAACGACATAAACAAATAAAAATTACTATCATGAAAACAATAATAAACATAGTCTCAGCACAAACACTTCCTAACTATCTTTTTGTTAAACAAATGTACGAGCAAGGAGATAAAATCGTTTGGATAGTAAGTAGTAATAAAAAAGTACAACAAGCGATGAGTTCTCTTTCAAGCAACTTATCCGATATAACCAATCAGCAAGAAATTTCTTTAACAGAAGGCAGTGAAGAGAATGTTGATTGTATAACAAATTTGTTAAAAAAGGAAATACCTCTAAACGACAACTACTATGTTAATCTAACCGGAGGTACAAAATTAATGGCAATTGCTGTTTATGACTTCGTTAAAAACAATTGTAAGAACGTATCATTCTTTTACATACCTCTACCTAAAAATATTATAAAAAATATAATTACCCAAGAAGAAAGAGAGATAACTTATAGAATTTCTATTAGTGAATATCTAAGTCTTTATAATATACCAATATCTGGGGGACATAAGCCATATCTTTCTTTTGAGAAGGCAAAAGATATGTTTGGTAAAATGAGTAATATTATAGAAAGATACCCTAATGAGTTAGCAGAACTCCGTGAATTAAAAGACAGAGGTGTATTTAGAAGACATAAAGACCAACAGATACTATCCCAAAAAGTGTGTAAATTTCATAGTTTTATCTTTTTTGTTATTTTTATCTTTTTTGCAAAGATAATACTTTTGGGAATTTACACACTTTTGGGAATAGTATCAATTAAGGAATATACACATCTTTTTTACCAATCCTTATACACTGGGAATTTGTTTCTGCCGTGGTCTAAGGTTTCTTTGTCGATATTGTAATAGAATACATTATCAGTGGAATTGGGTAACTTATCTATCTGATTGCCTTTCATATCAATAACACAACTATCACCACTATACAATGTATTCGCAAAATCCGTACCTTGCCTATTTACCGCAACAACATAACATTGATTCTCTATCGCACGAGCCTTCAAAAGCGTCTTCCACTGTTCACTCCTACTCTTTGGCCATGAAGCAACAAAGGTTAGGATATCATAAAGAAAATAATATTGTTGCGAATTAGTTCCATCTTCTATTGTTTGAACTTTATTTGGCGTTGCTGCGTTTTTGCAAATATCCGCAAAACGAAGATCATAACAAGTCTTTAGATTAATTTTCCAACCTCCATACTCCGCAATTGTACTCCCCGCTCCTCTCGTAAGTACCTTTGCCTCATCGGATAAAGAAAATAATTTTTGCTTATCGTAATAATATTGTTTGTCCTCGGTTATAAAATAATGACGATTATAATATAACCCATTGTCTTCCACTAACAAAGACCCTTCTACTGCACATTTGTGTTTGTGGGCTAAAGAAAACATAAACTCCAACCCCTTCTTTTTGCTCTTCTCACAAAGAGACGTATCTGTAACAAAACCTGTAAGAAACATCTCAGGAAAAACAATCCAATCCACCGACTCGGTAATAGTATCGCAAATACTGGTCAGATTCTCAAGGTTCTTCTCTATCTCAAAATCAAATATTTGAGTCTGTATAATAGCAATCGTCATAACTTCTCCCTTCTTAACTTCCACAATTACAAGCGTGATCTTTTTTTATCTTCGCTTTCGGAAAAATCTGTTTGATAGCCTTTTGCTGTTTTCTTGTCATAGATATCGCCCTTATGTCCAAAAGTTTTAGATCGGTGTTTTGAAAAACAGTGTCAAATGCTTTGATTTGATTATCCCAAAGAATCAACGTATCCAACGGCAAATCAGCCATCTCGATCGGCAAAGTGGTCAAATAATTTTGTGCAAAATTAACATAATGCAATTTTTTAAGCGACTGTATCTCCTTGGGAATCTCCTTAATAGAGTTGCGAGAAAGATCCAAACGCTCTATATTCTTAAATTGTAGGATCTCCTTCGGAAATTCTTTAAGTTTCTTCTTTTTTAGCGTCAAACTCCTTACACTATCAGGCTTTTGAAGGGCTTCTTCTAAGGAAAAAAAGTACCCTTCTTGTGCGTATAAAACGCTAAAACACAATATTACAACACTATATACAAAGAATTTTTTTAGCATCTTGCAAATCCTTATTCATTTGAGACTTCAAATCCTCAATACTCTCAAATTTCTTATCTTGCCTTATATAATCAATAAATTGAATAGTGATTTCTTTATCGTATATATCTCTATTAAAATCAATTATATAAGTTTCTATCGTAAGGTCGTGAGCATCGAACGTGGGGTTGTCGCCTATATTTGTGATTGAATTATAAATACTTCCGTCTATTATCGTTTTTGTGGCATAGACACCCGAATAAGGTATTATTTTATCGTTCGTAGGGAGAATATTTGCAGTCGGAAAACCTAATTTATTACCATTCTGCAAACCCTTTACTACCTTAGAAGTCAGACTATAAGGATTGCCCAACATAGCATTCGCACGTTTTATCTCCCCGCTACTTATCGCCTTTCTAATCTGCGTAGAAGAGACCTCAATATCCTCAAAATAAACGCCCGACAAGTCCTTTTTTACCTTTATGTCCTTATAATATCCCTTCTCCAAAAGATCCTCGTATTCATTATTGTTAGGATTACCAAAACGATTATCGTAACCCAACAAAAGCACCTTAATATCAAGTTGTTGAGACAAATTATCAAGAAATTGTTTTGGCGTTAGATGAGCAAATTCTTTCGTAAAAGTTATAGGGATAATGTAGTCGATAGAGAACCTACTTATTTTGTCAAAACGCTCGTCAATAGTCTGCAAAAGAAACAAAGGATTATCATTTTTTTTGTCCAAAACCTGACGAGGATGATTAGTAAAAGTAATTACTATACTTTTGGTATTTAACTCTTTAGCCAAAGTAGACAGTTCCCTTAACATCTGCTGATGACCGATATGTACCCCATCGTACATACCTATCGTAACCACGCAAGGAATACGCTTAGCACTAATATTTTGCAACGATAAAATTTCCAACTCTCAATATTTCAAAATTTTTTGCAAAGATACAACATTTTGCCATACTATCTGCAAAAAATCTTCTTTCCTTCCCTCTTATCTTTACCACTATTCATAATTTTACCCTCTTTTTCTAATTTTTTAACATTTCACTCCCCATTTTTTAACACTTACCAAAACACAAAAATAAGGAAAATAGAACACTCCTTGATATACAATATTTTACTAATATCACATTTCACTAAAATAAAATCAGTAATTATTTGAATAAAATCAGTAATCGTCAGAATAAAATCAGTAATTATTCAAATAAAATCAGTAATTATTTTGATGGTTTTAGCACCTACCATAACTATTCTATTATCAAATAATTACAAAGATAAAAAAATCTCAAAATCTTTCCCCCTACCCAAAATTTTTGGCGTACGGGTCAAGTCTTTTTGAGTCTCAATAGGGAAAATAGAACACTTTTTTTTAACACTTCAACTACACATA
>CAVAII010000027.1:4848-6399 GCA_963588535.1 Erysipelotrichaceae bacterium
CTAATCAAATAAGAAAAAACAGAAAAATATGTCAAGTGAGTTAAGAAATCTATCTTCATACAACAAAGACGAAGTGCCGTCGGGTGAAAAATGCTCAATAGGTATAGTTGTTTCGGATTGGAATAGCGAAATTACCTACAAATTATTGGAAGGTGCCCTAAAGGCATTGTTAGATAACGCAACAGACGAAAAAGATATATTGGTAGAGCATGTACCTGGTGCATACGAGTTACCATTTGGAGCAAAAGCGTTGATAGATAGAAAAAAGTTTGACGCAATAATATGTTTGGGTTGCGTAATCAAAGGCGAGACCCCTCATTTTGATTTCATTTCGCAAGCCGTTGCTAATGGTATAATGAAAGTATCGTTAGACGAGGAAATACCTGTTATATTTGGCGTCCTAACTACTAACAACATCGAACAAGCAAGAGAAAGAAGCGGTGGAAGATTAGGTAACAAAGGGGTAGAGGCTGCCATTACGGCATTAAAGATGGCATCGCTATAAGATTCTTTTGTATTTGATTCATACTCAACACTATTAATCAACTCCACTGTAACAAGTACCGATTAATAGTGTTGAGTAATTGTCATTTTTGATTAAGAATTACAGATAATTGTATGGTTTAATCTAAGAAAAAGACCAAAAAGAACGTCTTTGAAAGAAAATCTTGTTATAATAAATGGAAGCAAAACAATTAAGAATAGTTTTTTTCGGAACTCCTGAGATAGCAGCAATAGAATTGGAGTACTTGGTTAAGAAAGGTTATAATATTGTTGGCGTAGTAACTAATATTGATAAGCCACAGGGTAGAGGTAAGCAGATGATACCTTGCGAGGTAAAGACAAAAGCCGAAGAGTTGAACCTAAATATACTTCAACCAAAGAGTTTGAAAGACGAAGATTTCATAAAAGAACTACAAGACCTAAGGGCAGACCTACAAATCGTGGTGGCTTTTAGAATGATGCCGAAAATTGTTTATGCTATGCCTCGCTTAGGTACATTCAATCTACACACTTCACTTTTGCCTGCGTACAGAGGTGCAGCCCCTATAAATTGGGCTATTATCAACGGCGAGAAACTAACAGGTATAACGACTTTCCTATTAAATGATAAGATAGATTGTGGCGAAATCCTATTGCAACAAGAGATTGAGATAACCGATACGATGACTGCAGGAGAATTGTACGATAGTATGGCAGAAAAAGGTAAGAAACTTATCGCACAGACAGTAGAAATCTTAGCAAAAGGCGAGGTAAAAACGATAAAACAAGAAGAAAATGCGTTATCAAAGCCTGCTCCGAAAATTTTCAAACAAGATACCTTCCTAAAAAAAGAGTTAAGTGTAGAAAATGCAATAAATTTTATTCGTGGATTAAGTCCTTATCCTGCTGCAAAAGCACATTTTTATGACGAAATCAGCAAAAAAGAATACGAATTTAAGGTTTTTGAGGCCAAAATCTACAATAAATCAATAAAAAACGCTATTGGAGAGGCTTGGATCGAAGAAAAATCTCATCTTTTGTTACAATGTCCTGATGGAATAATAGAAT
>CAVAII010000028.1:0-13782 GCA_963588535.1 Erysipelotrichaceae bacterium
AGTAGATATCTGTGTGAATAGCATACGAATCAACCCTTAGATTAGGAGAAACAAATATATGATCTACTCGGGATGAGGTCTTTAACTTTGGATCAAAGGAGTTGAAAGTACCATTAGGAGCAAGGACGTGTTTAGCCGTAGAGTAACTGTCTTTTAGTATATTAGACGAAGTAAAGATAGAATAAATCTCGTTAGTTTGGTCTATATTAAAGTCGCCAGTTAGTATTGTTGGATTGTCGGCGGCTAACTGTTTTATCTTCTCTATAACCAATTTGGCACTCTCTCTTCTTGCCACTATGCCAACGTGGTCCATGTGTAGATTGAAAAAGAAAAATACCTTATTAGTCTGTCTGTGTTGGAATTTGCCCCAAGTACAGATGCGAGTGCAAGCAGCGTCCCAACCCTTAGAAGGCTTATCAGGGGTCGTACTTAGCCAAAACCACCCCTCGTCTAATTTCTTTAACTTGTCTTTCTTATAGAATATCGCCGAATACTCGCCACCTTGTTTGCCGTCTTCTCTACCTACGCCGATATAATCATAATTATCTAAGAGAGTAAGCATATCCAAGAGTTGAGTGTGAAGCACTTCTTGCGTACCAAAAACAATAGGTTCTTCGGTGTTAATCTGTTGACAGATAACCTCTGAACGCACTTGCCAAACATTACCATTAAGCGAGTCGGAAGCGTTTTTGTTGCGGATATTATAACTTGCTACCGTAACTTGTTGAGCCTCCAAAGCACAGCAACCGAATAACAACAAACAAAGCAATAATTTTTTCATAATCTTTTCTTATTAAACGTTATCAAATATTCTATACAATAAAATAATCGTTTAGACTAATTCCGAACGTGCAGCATCCTGACGAATAAATACAAAGAGTAGAAGAGTAAATGCCCACAAAGAAGATCCTCCGTATGAGATAAACGGCAGAGGAATACCAATTACAGGCAACAAACCTATGGTCATACCGATATTAACCATAACATGAAAGAATATCACACTCGCCACGCCGTAACCGTAAATACGTGAGAACTTGCTTCTCTGTCTTTCTGCCATTTTTATCAGTTTAACGCATAGCCAAATAAAGACAATAACCACCAAAGAACTACCTACAAATCCCCATTCCTCACCAATAGTGCAGAAGATAAAGTCTGTATCTTGCTCAGGTACGAAATTGAATTTGGTTTGTGTACCATGCAAGAAACCTTTGCCGACCAATCCTCCCGAACCTATTGCTATCTTGCTTTGATTAACGTTATAACCTACGCCTTTGTCGTCTTTTTTCTGTCCTAACAAGACTTCTATTCTGTCTTTTTGATGTGTCTCCAATACTTCGTTATACCCTAAATGCACACCAAAGACTATTGTAGCACAGAACAAGAATATTCCAAAGAAATAAATAAACTTTGTGCGATAGTTTCTGCGATGAATAATTAGATATGCAATCAACATTATGACGAATAAGATACCTATCAATAGATATATATTGACTATCAAAGCAAGTATAAACAAGACTATTGCCGCCGCACCAAATATCAAAACAGTAGAAGACAAACCTTCCCTAAACAGCACAAAGACAAACGAAAGGAATACTAACGCACTACCTGTATCATTCTGTAACAACACCAATAGCATCGGCAAAGCGATTACCCCCATAGCCGAGAGCCTTGTTGACCATTTGTCCATATCCACATTGATAGCCGAGAGGATTTTTGCTAATGCCAGTGCGGTAGCGAACTTAGCAAACTCCGAGGGTTGTATTCCAAAGTCACCAATACCTAACCAACTCTTTGCACCCTTAGTTGCCGTGGCGACACCTAAGACCACTATCAGCAGTCCTATACATATTATATATATAAGGTAAGAGGATTGCGAAAAGAACTTTGGATCTATTATCATAACAAACAAAGCAATAACAATAGAGGCAACTATCCATATCATTTGTTTGCCATAACGGCAAGTGAAATCAAAAATCTTTGAGTGTTCTGAATCAAACACTGCGGCATAGATATTAAGCCACCCCACCAAGACAAGAAATAGCCACGCTATAACTACCTTCCATTCTATATTGTTTAATATGCTTTTGCTCGATCTATTCATCTATTCTTTTTTCTGTTTTGCTTTTGCGGTAGAATCCGAATCATTTGCGTTCTTTTGCGGTGCTACACTCCTTCTTAAAGGCAAAGGCTGACAAGGTGCTGCTTCCATATATTGTTTTTCTACATCTTTTCGCTCTACTTCGCCCTTGATATATTTCTCTATTATAAGTCCTGCAATAGGTGCTGCCCAAGATCCACCGCCTCCTTTGGCGTTCTCAACATATACCGACACTGCTATCTTAGGATTATCTTTTGGAGCGAAGGCAATAAAGACCGAGTGGTCGGCTCCTATATTCTCTGCCGTACCTGTCTTACCGCATACGTCCAAACCTGGAACGTCTGCACGATGTCCTGTTCCTCCGCCCTCATGTACTACACCATACATACCGCTAACGGCAACGTCCCACCACATTCTTGCAACGGACGAGAAATGTTTTATTTGATATTTAGTTAGTCTTACTTTTTTGTTCTCATCTCCTATACTGCGTACAAAATGCGGAGTAATATACCAACCTCTATTAGCAACCAACGCCGCAAAGTTAGCCATCTGCAACGGAACTACCAATACCTCGCCTTGTCCTATGGAATTAGAGTAGATTGTATAGAAATTCCACCCCGATGGATACCAACGATTGTAGAATGCCGTGTCGGGTATATAACCTTTTCTAACACTCGGCAAGTCTATATCCAAACGAATACCAAATCCCATACGACGCATAGCCGCCGTCCATTCGCTTAGACCATATTTGCTGTCTATCTTGTCCGTTTTGGGGTTCTTACGCTGAATTTCTTTTTGAAAAACACGGTAGAAATACGGATTACAACTCATCTTTATAGCGTCTCTAACCGAAGGAGCAGACGGATGATTATGACAACCAACCAAACTCTTATCGCAAGCAAACCCTGTATTCGGAGTAATTACCCCCATATCCAAAGCAACTAAGGATTGAGCCACCTTAAAGATACTTCCAGGAGGATATTCTGCCATAAGGGCACGATTGAACAAAGGTTTAGCAATATCTTCTGCCAGTTTCTTATAATTCTGTCCTCTAACTCTGCCGACTAATAGGTTAGGATCGTAGGTGGGTGCCGACACAAAACAAAGTACTTCGCCAGTCGAAGGCTCTATGGCTACAATACTGCCACGTTTGTTTTTCATTATCTTCTCGGCATACTTTTGCAAATCCAGATCTATTGTAGAATACAGATTCTTACCTGCCTCGGAAGGCTCATCGAACTTACCATTCTGAAAAGATCCCTTTTCCCTGTTATGCACATCGACCAAAGTAATCTTACTACCTTTCTTGCCCCTTAGATACTTTTCATAACTGCGTTCCAAACCGCTCATTCCTATGTAATCACCACGTTTGTAGTAAGGATCTTTTTGAATCTTTTCCTCATTAACCTCACCTATATAGCCCAAAACACTTGCTGCCACGCTATCTGGATAAGTCCTTAGCGTACGGCTTTGAGCATAGAAGCCTTGAAATTGATACAGTTTCTCTTGTATTCGAGCGAAATCTTTCTTGGAGATTTGTTTTTCGAAGAAAGACGGAGCGTAGGTGCTGTATTTCTTTGCCTTTTCCATCTTTTTAAGAAAATCTTCTCGGTTTATCCCCAACAAAGAGCAGAAATAATCTGTATCCAAATCCTTTACTTGACGAGGTATAACCATTAGGTCATAAACGGCTTCGTTATAGACAAGCAATTTGCCATTGCGGTCATAAACCAAACCACGAGAGGGATATTGCGTAACGTATCTAAGTGCATTTCTGTTTGCTAACTCCGTATATGTATCGTCTATTATCTGCAAGTACGCCAAACGCAGAATATACACAACCCCTATGGCAACGAAGATGCCTATTACTACGAATCGCCGAGATGAAAGGTTGTTTTTCATTGTTTTTTGTACTTTTATACTATTTTTTACGTTACACTACCAAAACGAACTGCAAAATTACAATAAAAATAATGAACAAAGTGGATTTATTCGGCATAAAAAACGAAAAAGATTTTTCTCTCTTGGCTTTGGAGACGTTTTCTTATCAATACAAGAACAACAAAGTCTATAAGCAGTGGTGCGATTTGATGGGCGTAACAAGTGTTCAAACCCTTAGCGAGATACCTTTTTTGCCTATTTCGTTTTTCAAAACTCACGCCGTTACCACCCGAAGCGAAAACTCGGCAGAGGACTATTTTCTCTCCTCAGGTACTACGTCCACTAACCGTTCTCGACACCTTGTCTATTCCAAACAGCGATATATTAACAACACTATCAATTGTTTTGAGCAGTTTTTCGCCCCCGTTAGCGACTATTCTTATATCTGCCTTTTGCCTTCGTACCTCGAACAAGGGCATTCGTCACTTATTTGTATGATGGACGCTTTTGTTCGTTTGAGCAAATATTCTCAAAGTGGCTTTTTCAAGGACGAACTCCCACAAGTCATTGATTTATTGGAGGCAAACACAAGGGATAATATCCCTACAATACTTTTTGGAGTTACTTACGCCCTTTTGGATTTGATACAATTGAAACAACTATCCCTAAACTCCAACACTATCGTTTTCGAAACTGGCGGAATGAAGGGTAGAAGAAAGGAAATGCCTAAGAATGAGTTGCATAATGTACTGAAAAAGGGTTTGGGAGTGGATTATATCGCCTCCGAATATGGAATGTGTGAATTGTTTTCGCAAGCGTACGCCAAACGTGATGGAAGGTTTTTTACCCCTCGTCAAATGCGTGTCTGTATCAAACCCATTAACGACCCAAAGGGTAATAACCTTGTGGAACAGAAGGGAGTAATTAATATTATTGACTTAGCCAACGCCGATACTTGTTCGTTTATTCAGACTGAAGATGTAGGTATTATGCACACGGACGGCAGTTTTGAGATTCTTGGCAGACTAGATAACAGCGATATCCGCGGCTGCAACCTTATGTATTCGTAATATTGATTGCTAACTTCGTGATAGATTTTAACATTATCGATAAATCTCTCTTTTTTAAGTATATATCTGTGTATTGCTTCACATAGTCATTTTCACAGCACAAGTAATTTTCCGCTCGCTTGAAGAAATTTTCACAATTGCTCAGGAAATTTTCGTAACTGCTCAGGATATTTTCAAAATCCATAACGATTCTCTGAGAAATCCACGTGGATTTAGCGGAAAAATCACGTGGATTTTCTGGCGAATCCACGTCGATTTTGAAAATATCTTCAAGAGTTACGAAAATTTCCTGAGCAATTATGAAAATTTCTCGAGCAACTACGAAAATTCCCTGAGGTGTTGTTTCTCTAACCCCTTATTTTAGGTTCTTATTGATGACTTTTCGGTAGTTGAGATCTAATAAAACCTCCTTTAATTCCATGCTCGGCTTAAAGATAATCTCCACATCCTTAATGGATTTGAAAGTTACTTCTTCGGGCGTGTCATACGAATTGCTCCTAAGGCTAAGTTCTATCGTGCCAAGACCACCTATTTGCACAGGTGTGCCACTTTGAAGTTGCTCTTTAAGAACCCACAAAGTCTCGTCCCAAACCAACTGAACCATAGGGGAGGTAACGCAAGAGTTTAACTCAACTCTCTTTGCCAAATCATCTCTTCTAAGCAAAGGCATTCTGTTTAAGCGTGCTATATACTTCTTTTTTGTTTTGCCGAGCTCACTTCCGACGCTCCATTGTGTGATATAATATTGTATCATGATAAGAAAAATTTTTTATGTGTTTAACAATTATTTTTTTTATTCTCTTTTCTTATAAAGATTTCGATTCTAATGTATCTCTAACCAGTTATCGCCCCAACCCATCTCCACAAGAACAGGAACATTCTTAAGCGGAAGGGCGTTTTCCATAGTCTGCTTGACAAGAGTTTTCATTCTTTCTAACTCATTTTTAGGAACATCGAAGATTAATTCGTCATGGATTTGAAGAATCATCTTACTCTTTAAGTTTTCCTCCTTAAGCCTATTGTACATCTTGACCATAGCGATTTTTATCATATCCGCACCCGTGCCTTGAATGGTCATATTCACGGCGTTACGCTCATCAAAACTACGCAAACTCTGGTTCTGCGAATTGATATTATTTAGGTATCTACGTCTTCCGAGAAGGGTCTTGGCATAGCCATTATCCTTAGCAAATTGTATCTTGTCATTGATAAATTGCGAAATCTTAGGGAAGGATTCGAAATATCCGCTAATCAATTGTTGGGCTTCGCTACGACTAATGCCCAGTCCTTGCGATAAACCAAAGGCACTAACTCCGTAGATAATACCGAAATTGACGCTTTTGGCAGCACTACGCATTTGTTTGGTAACCTCGTCTTGTGGAACGTTGTAGATCTTGGCAGCAGTCGAACGGTGGATATCGTGTCCTAAGGAAAACTCTTGGCAAAGATGTTCATCGCCACTCATGGACGCAATAATCCTTAACTCTATTTGCGAATAGTCCGCACTCAACAACACATGGTCGCTATCCGATGCAACAAAGGCTTTGCGAATCTCTTTGCCTCTTTCGGTGCGGATAGGAATGTTTTGAAGATTAGGGTTGCTTGACGACAGACGGCCAGTAGTGGTAACGGTTTGATTAAAGGTTGTGTGGATTCTGCCTGTTTGTTTATTGACCAATTGCGGTAAGGCATCAACGTAAGTGTTTTTGAGTTTGGCTATTTCCCTAAACTGCAATATCTTTTCTACAATCGGGTGTTTGTCTTTGAGTTTCGTAAGGACGCTTTCGGCAGTTGAGAACTGTTTGCTTTGAGTTTTCTTGGCTTTTGTATCGCCTTGTATGTTTAGTTTTTGGAAAAGTATCTCGCCTAATTGTTTTGGAGAGGAGATATTAAAACTTTCGCCTGCCAAATCGAATATTGTTTCCTGCAAGGCGTCTTTTTCTTTCTGTAAGGAGTCAGAAAAATCTTTTATAGCCTCGATATCGAACCGTACGCCTTCGTGTTCCATATCCAAAAGGACGTCTCTTAAAGGCAATTCAACATCATAGTAAAGTTTTTCTAAGCCGTCCTCTTGTAGTTGTTTAAGATATTGTTGTTTAAGGGTCTCGGCGTTGGCTATTATGTAGTCGTTGTCGATTCGTTTTTCGGGGTCGATTAGGTATTGTGCCAAAACGATAGGGTAGTATGGGGAGGCTTTGTCTATAATAGTTGTCTTGGTGGGCGTTGGAGTAGGAGAGTCTTGGGCAAAGGAGAATAAATCAACATCGGATGAGGTAGTGTTAGGGGAAGTGTTGGAGTTGTCTTTTAGATTATATTTTGTGCCGAAGACTTTAACGAAACGTTGAGAGAATTTCTTAAACTCTAACTCTTCGAAAAGGGCGTTGCAAGCAGCAAAGTCAGGTTGTTTTATCTCAAATTCTTTTTCCGAGAACTCTATTGGCACATCTAAGCAGATGGTTGCTAGTTTTTTGGAGAATAGAGCAGCGTCTTTGTTCTCCTCTATGGCTTTGCGAATGCTGTTGTTCTCTATTTTGTCGGTGTTAGCAATAATATCCTCGATGCTATCAAATTGTTGCAGCAATAGTTTGGCTTTCTTTTCGCCTATACCTTTTACTCCTGGAATATTGTCGGCACTATCGCCCCAAAGACCTAATAGGTCAATCATTTGTTTGGTATCTTTTATCTCATATTTCTCCAAAACATCTTCTTTGGATAGCAGTTGCTCCTTCGAAAACGCAGTTTGAAGGCGAAGGATATAGATATTGTCTTCTACTATTTGGGCGTAATCCTTATCGGGCGTAACCATATAGACAGCAAAGCCCTCCCTCTTGGCTTTTTTGGCAAGGGTGCCGATAACATCGTCTGCTTCGTAGCCCTCGCAAGAGACTTCTTTAAGATTCATACACTCTATAAGTTTCTCAATATAAGGAATACTTTGGCGAAGTTCCTCTGGCATAGCCTCACGGTTGGCTTTGTATTGGTCATATTCTTGTTTGCGAAACGAAGGCGACTTACTCTCGAAAGCGATAGCCATAAGGTCGGGGCTGTATTTGCCGATAATATCCAAAAGACTATTAGCAAAACCGAGAATAGCCGAGGTGTTAAGTCCATTAGAATTGATACGTGGATTTTTGTTCAACGCATAAAACGAACGATATATAAGAGCAAAAGCGTCTATAAGAAAAAATTTTTTCATTGTCTATCTATTATTTGGTTAAGTGTGCTGTTAGAACGAACAATTAAGAATATTTATTGCAGAACAATAGTTAAGAGAGTAAGCGAGGGGAAGAAAAATATCGCCATACATTTCTTTTCTATAAAGTTAGAAAGTATGGCGATAAGGTTAAGAATTATTCTAATGATATCGAATATTATTAATCTATTTACCGATAATCAAACTTCTACTTGTGGACAAGTTGCCATCCGTAAGGATTACCCAATAATTACCAGCCTTTAAGTTGGAAATATCAAACTTATAAGCGGTGGTGTTCTTGTTTATCTTGCCACTTTGTTGTACTTGACCTTTTAGATTAACTATACGATAATACAAATCTGCGTTATTGTTAAGGGTTATACTTGCGTTAACGGTAGCAGGATTAGGATAAATCTCTGAGATTGCGTCCAAATTCTCCTTCGTTACGTTGTTTAAGCCAACCATTAGAGTAGAATCGTAAGCGAAATCATTATTGTATGTAGTTACTTCGCTACCGTATGGCATAGTATAATAACCTCCGTTAGCGGCTGTCATAGGTTTGGTAATAGTCTTGCCGTTGTTAGACGTTGAGGAGATATAATAAACCAATGTATCCACTGCGGCAGAAGACAAACTTATCTCGCCTTTGTATAGGTTGTTACCCTGAGAGGTAAGAGTTAGGACAGAAAAGTCATTATCTTTGATATTCTTGTAATATACTTTTACATTCTCTATTCCGCTCTTGTTCTGTGAAAGAACTTCTATTGTGTAGGTAGAACCATTAGTAGCGGTATTGTACCAACGTGCAGGTTGATGATAGATTCTTACAGGGTTGTCGGCAGGGATTTGCTTTGTAATACAGTGGATTGCTCCGCCGAAGCCATCATAACTACGTACGTCTATTTCTTCGAACTTATAGCCAGGATAACATCTCTTCAAAACCTCTAAGGCTTGTTTGTTACTCTCTACATCGCCTCCTTGTTTGCCAGTCTTTGTAGTATCATAGAAAACAGGTTGAATAATAGCGTCATTTACAAATGTGTGGTTAGCCCAACAACGAGTATAATTGTTGTATTCGCTACCAGAGGAATACCATTTACCATTGTTTTTCTTTGGTAGTGGAGTTCTTACGACATCGTATTTATTACCAAAATAATTAGTCTGTGAGGTGAAAGTATTTACGTTAGTCTCTACACGCTTGGCATCATCCCAAGAAGCAAGATCGTCAGGGTATTTGGCAGCAACGAAACCAGTCTCTTCCCACATATCAGCGTATAGATCAATATGTCCTGTTCCGCCATCGTAGGTTAGGGCAGGCACAACAACCATATTAGTTAGGTTCATAAGATGTTTAACAGAGTCTTTAACTTGTTGTTGAGTTAGAGAAGTTTTGGTATAAACGCCGTACTTAGGATTAGAGGCGTCTGTTGTATCCAAATAATACAAACCATATTTATCTTGATTTGTGCTATAAAGAGCAGAAGTTGTAAACAAAGTACCTAAACCATCGACAAGGATATTACCGCCCTCATACTCAATAGTATTAGTGTAGCAATTCCAACCTAAATCGTTAGCAATCTGGATAGGTAATTGGTCGTCCAAAGGTCTTCCGCCGTAATATTCAAAATCCATAAAGGCGATCTTGTCATCATCTCCGTAATAGAATGCAACAGGACCCCAGTCTCTTGCCCAAAAGGCGTTGCCCGGGTGAATAAAGAATCTGTAATTAGTTAGTGGCATATTCATCTCTTGCATATATTCTTTTATGGTAGTAGTGTCCTCGGCGTACCAAACATCAATCCAAACTTGTGCATGTTGTTGTATTGCGTTAGTTAGTTGAGCATGAACCTTAGCAGTTGAACTATTCGAGGCAACGTCAGGCGTACTTGTGGTCTGAACCAAAGTGTATCCACCAAACATACTATATGCTAATCCCCAACCATCAAAGATGGCTTCAGCGTAAGAGTCCGAACCAGCCTGTTTGGTAATGTATGGCCACTCGATAAGTATTGCTTGAACCTCATCGCTCTCTATTGGGAAGATCATATCCTCTGGTACGTCAAGTGATTTGGTAGGGACGCCTTTTTGCGACGTCTCAGCGTTAGGATATTCTTTTGTAGGAAGATTAGCAAGATTAATAGAATTAGGTTTTCTTTTCATCATCTTGCTGTAATAATCGTTGATTTGGTCAGCAGTCATTTGCTTATTTTTTTCAAGCATGATGCGTCTTTGTTCTTTCTTTGCCAAATCATCTACTTGTGCATTTAATGTAGGAAAGAAGATTAATGTCGCAAGTAGAAACAATAAACTTTTTTTTGTTCTGAACATAGTCTTATTTATATTTTTTTAATTTGTAATGCGAAAATATATCAAAAATCTTGCCAAATATATGTCTTTGTTATTATTTATGTGCTGATTATGAAGTAAAATAGAGACCATAACGGATTAGAATTGGAAGTAAATAAAGGGTTGTATCTCGGCACTCTTAGTCTCTACGATAGCAAAGACAACGATTAGAATAACAAGTACTTTTACCACCAACGGCAGACGAATAAAAACGTCTCTATACCAAAGTTTGATGTTCTTGGAAAGTAAATGTATGATAAGTGTTGCAAAGATTATCGACAAAGGTTTCCAATACGCAAGGAAGATAGGAGCAAAGGTAAATACGTCTATTTCTTTGAATTTGTTTAGCATTGCAAGAGCCAAATCGAAATCATCTGCACGGAAGAAAATCCATAATAAATTAACAAGAGTAAAAGTGATAAGTATCAAAAACACTCGTCCTATACGTTTGGAGGATAGAATAGAGGTAAGGGGTTTTAGGGATTTGTCGATACAAAGCAATACGCCATGCATAGCACCCCAAAAGACGAACTTGATATTTGCTCCGTGCCAAAAACCACCAACTAACATTGTAATCATCTGATTAAGGTATTGACGGAACCTGCCTTTTCTGTTGCCACCAAGTGGGATATAGATATAGTCTCTTAACCATGAGGAAAGGGAGATATGCCAACGTCTCCAAAAGTCAGTAATGGTTGTTGCTTTATAAGGAGAATTGAAGTTGATAGGTAAGTGAAAACCAAACAACAAAGATATTGCTATGGCTATGTCTGTGTAGCCCGAGAAATCACAATATATTTGTACCGTATAGCCAAGACTTGCTAACAAGTTCTCTAATCCTGTAAAGGTGTCGGGCGAAGAAAATACTCTATCTACGAAATTGATTGAGATATAATCGGCAACGAACATTTTTTTGATTAGACCATTAAGGATAAGGAATATAGATAAGGAGAAATCGAATTTGGTTAGTTGCCATTTTTCTTTTGTCTGTGGTAGGAATACATCTGCTCGCACGATAGGTCCTGCTACTAATTGTGGGAAGAAAGTTAAGTAGAAAGCAAAATCTACAAAACTAACCTTGCCGAGTATTCCTTTGTATTTATCTACTAAGAAACTAATCGCCTGGAAAGTATAAAAGGAGATACCAACTGGCAGTATTATCTTGTCTACCGAGAAAGATGTTCCAAAGGTATTGTTAGCAAACAAAGATAGATAGTCTTTGGCAACAATATCAAAGGAGAAATAATTGTTTAGCAAATCAATAAAGAAATATGTGTACTTAAAATACAGCAAAAACACACTATCCAGTAGGATTCCCAAGAAAAGAATAAACTTTTTGGCTCCTCGCCTTCGCACTTTGTCTATCCAAAGGGAGAATAAGTAGGTAAGCAAGGTTGTAAGTATAAGCAGGGTAACGAAATTGCCAGAAGATTTGTAGTAGAAATAAATAGACACCAACAATAGCCAAACATGAGAAGTCTTAATGTGCTTTTTCAATAATGCAAACACAACTAAAACTACTAAAAGGAAAAGCCAAAAATATATCTGCGTAAATAATAGTGGCGAATTAGCCGTATAGAAAAATATTTTCATTACTTTATAATGTAGTTTTTGTGTTTGTCTTTTATTTGTTAAAGTCTAAAAATTTAAGGTGCAAAATTACATAAATTATATCACATACAAATTCTTTTTTTGCTTTAATTTCTCTTTTCAGAAGATGAATATTTATTAATCTATTCATAATTAAACAAAAAAAGAGACTACCATAGAAGTAGTCTCTCTTTTGTTATTGATTAAATGTCTTTGTTACTTGATAATAGCAACACGGTTCAAATAATCTTTCTCAAATGGTTGAACAGTGCAACCTTTGTAATCAACTTTGATTTTGCTCTTGTCTACGCCAGCATCGATTAATGCGTTGTAAACAGCCTCAGCTCTTTGTTGAGAAAGCTCTAAGTTACGTTGCTCAGAACCAGAGTTGTTGTCTGCATAACCAGTGATAGTAAATGTCTTGTTAGAAGCCTTGATAACCTCAGCCATATATTTGATATTTACTTGGTTTCTGTCAGAAACTTCTGCACTTCCGATAGGGAAGAATATGCTCAAAGTAACATCATCACTTGTTGAAACAGGAGTGTTAGCGTTCTCAGATGCTTTTCTTAAAGCCTCTTGTAACTCTCTATCCTTGTCAGAAAGTTGTTGTTTGTATCTGTCAACTTGTTTTTGATACTCAGCATTTTGATCTTGTGCTGATTGTAAATCTTTCTCCAAAGAAGAAATTCTATTGTCATAAGCAGCCTTGTCTATAGGAGTATAAACATTGAAGTCATTCTTATGAGAGAATTTCCATGTGAAACCTGCTGTAACAGAGAAGATGTTGTCTACTCTTGAAGATTGCTCCAATGGAGTAGCACCCTCTACAGTACCTCTGTTAGCAAATTCGTTACGAGTGATTTGGTCTCTTAACTCAACATTGAAAGTCCAACGATCACAAAGACGGAATCTATTGATAAGTCCTACAGGAACAATAAATTCGTAGTTGTGAGAAGGATCGTCAACCTCGATACCATCTTGATTCTTTACCCAAGAATTTCCTAAACCAACTCCAACATAACCGATTGCATTGTAGAATCTGTCTGCTTTGTAATGGCAAATCCAGTTAGTTAGGTTAACTAAGAAATCTGCGTGAAAATCAACATACTCCCACTCGTTCTTTATACCTTCGCCTTGAGCACTTGTTGCAGCGTAATAGTTAGTCATTTGCCAACCAGTTACACCAAATCTTGCTCCGATAATAGGAGTGAACCATTTACCCAAAGATGCATCTACGCCCAAAGTTAAATCTTTACCGAAACCTTGTGGATTAACGTCAACGTCATTCTTTGTTGTAGGGAAACCATAAATAGTTTGCATACCTGCACCAAAAGAAAACTCCCAATTGTCTGTAAACTTATTGGTTTCGAAGTTTCTCCATCTTTGTCTGCTTGCCTTACTGTCATCTTGTTGTGCGAACATTGTGCCAGCTGTTAACACAAGGGCAAGCGTGATAACCAATTTTTTCATACTTTTTTTGTTTTTTTAGTTATTTAACTACTATTAATTTTTTCTTATTTATCAAATTGCAAAATTACAACTTTTTATGATACTAGCAAAATTTTCTACCCAAAAAATCAATATTTTGCTTTATAAAAGTG
>CAVAII010000029.1:0-35710 GCA_963588535.1 Erysipelotrichaceae bacterium
TTTACTGTATCTACGAAATTCTTTAGTGTATTCGTTAAATTCTTTAGTGTATTCAGTAAATTCTTTTCACTAAATATTTTTTATTGTACTCTTACTTTTGGATCTATGGCTGCGTACAAAATATCGGTTACTATATTAATAATAATCAACAATATACATATCACCAGCAACGCACCCATAATCACAGGAAAATCATACTTTTCCAAACTATCTACGATAACCACCCCGATACCTTTCCAATCAAATATATATTCCACAAACACTGCACCTGCGATTAGCGATGCAAACCAACCACTTACAGCAGTTATCACTGGATTTAGGGCGTTTTTCAGGGCGTGATGTATTATGATTTGACGATTATTCATTCCCTTTGCCCTGGCTGTACGAATGTAGTCCTGAGAATATACATCCAAGAGAGTCGCTTTTGTTAATTCTGTAATAACTGCTAACGGACGTATTCCCAATGTAATAGCCGGCAAAATAAGATTCTTTAACTGCAAATGTTCTCCCCTACCCAAATCATCAACCACATACAAAGACCCAAACATACTTAACCCTGTGTATTTACTTAGTACAAAAGCAAATAGCCAAGCAATTATTATAGCAGCAAAGAAAGACGGCAAGGACATACCTACGGAAGTTATCAGTTGTATCAGCCTATCTATCTTAGTGTTAGGATACAAAGACGAAATACTACCGAGCAACACTCCCACAACGAATGCAAATGCGATAGCAACTATTGCCAATATTATCGTATTTGGAAACGCCTCCATTAGTATATCACTTACGTTGCGTTTGGTTTGATACGAACGTCTAAGATATGGTTTTTTCAGTACTACACATTTTGTTTTTGTCTGAAAAAGTGTTGTAAATGAGGTGTATTTAGTAGTATCCAAATAAAAATTGCTACCTTCTTGTTTGCTATAAAAAGAAATAAACGATAGGTCATTAAGATAATTTAGGTACTGAACGCCAATCGGACGATCCAAACCAAGATCTCGGTGAATCATATCCACACTTTTTTTGTCCGATCTTTGACCTAACATCATTCTTGCAGGATCTCCGGGTAGTATATTAAATAGGAAAAACACCAACGTTACTACCCCAAAGATTACAAGTACACCGTAGCCAATTTTTTTTAAGATATAGTTTAACACCTTCGCTTTTTGGATTTATACATTCTGAATTACAAATCTCTCCAACTCCATTTGTTAGCCACTTTGGTATCCTTAATCTCCACAATTGCAGGATTATTTCTAACCATTGCCTCAATGGCTTTGTCATCACAAGAATAAATTACATAATCTGTAAGTTTGTATTTCTCTTGAAAAGAATACCAGACATCAGTTTGAGAGGCAGTAATAACAATAACCCTTTGACCTTTATCAAATTGATTCTTAAGAAATTTAGCAGCCTTTTGCATTCCCTTATCACTTACCTGGTTCATATCAACAACTGCCAAAATAAACAAAGATGAAGTAGTGTCGCTCAAAAGTTGCAAACTCTCGTCCTCACTTGATTCAAACGCCAAAAGACTAAAACCATCAGCCTTAATTTCATTAGGATTAGTATAACGAGAAGAAACAAAAGTCCAATTAGATTGGAAGTTAGCGTCTTCGTCGCTAGCCTTCATCAAGTCTTCCATAGAGAATTCTTTCTCTTCTCCTGTTTTGTTATTCTTGTATGTTGCAAAAGTTACGGCAGGTGCTTGTTCACTTTCAGTAGGTGCCATTTTGTTACCAACTTTCCAAGGACGGAAGTCGATAATTGGTTCATACATTATATTTCTAACACAAAAAACGATAGTCAATAGTGCAAATATACAAAGAGTTAGCCAATTACTTAGTTTTTTGAATTGCATTGGTTTTTTATTGTCCGTTATAAAGATACCAACAAGTATAACGTCCAAAATAATATTCTTAAAGAATGTCTGCCAATTAGTTAATTTAACAGCATCTCCAAAACAGCCGCAATCACTTACGTTGTTTGTTAGGGCATCTATTAGAGTTGTAACCGTAAAGAACAACATAAACGCAGCCGCTACCCATCTATTTACCTTATTATATATATGTAAGAAAACGGTTACACCGATAAGAAACTCGGCACAACACAAAAACACACTAAGCATTATCGGCAACGAAGTAACAGCGTTTAACAACCAATCAAAACCAAATACTCCCATATATTCTTCTATTTTGTAAGCAGTTCCCATAGGATCTACTGCCTTAACAAAACCAGAAAACAGGAACACTCCACCGAATAAAAATCTAAATATGTAGTTCAGTATATTTTTCGTTTTACTATTCATAACTTTTTGTCTTTATATTTGTTTATCTATTCTATCTTATTACTTATCTCGTTAATTTTATCTGCTTATTTTATTTTTTCTCTAAACGATTATATTCTATATTTTATTGTTTAGACACAATACTTCTTTCCTTTTTGCATATTATCAAAACCTTCCGTCATTTTATCCTAATGATTCATTATTTTATTTTGATAATTCGTTATTTTATTCTTAGTCCGCAAGGTTTAATTTTGTGTTAGAGAGTCTATAAATTGACAAATGTTAATAAAGATCCGTTAAATAATTATTAAGCAAGCGAATAAACGAAATAACGACCGACTTCCTGACTGACAAACCCTAGGGTCAGTCAGGAAGTCGGTCCGTCATTATGACTTTCAAAAAATACTTCTTTTTCTAACTTATCCGTTTATACAACTATAACAACCAAAAAGGAATCTTTTCTTGCTTTTATAGTAAGAATTATAGAAAAAACAACATACTTCGTTACTCTTACTAATATTATAGATACAAGTAACGATGTATGTCGCCTAATATATATAACGCCCGACTTTTATTTAGTTTGTGGGGTTGCAGTATTGCTATTTTGATTATTAGCAGGCATATTAGTGTTGATATTCAAACCACTATTAGAAGTATCTTGCTTTGTTTGACGAGAAGGTACTAATGAGGAAGATACCAAACATAATACTATCATAACTGCTGCTAATACCCATGTTGTTTTCTCAAGAAAATCTGCGGTCTTTCTTACACCCATGAATTGATTCTGCGATGCAAAATTAGCAGCTAATCCACCACCTTTAGCATTTTGTATTAATACAACAAAACCAAGCACCAATGCTATTAGCATTATTAATACTGTGATTACTATAAACATATCCTTTTAGTTTTTTTTGTTATTTATTTAGTTAATTACTATTTTTATTATTCGTTTTTTATCTTTTCTATAGATAATCTCTTTTTATATTCTATTTTTTCGTCTCCTCTATCCCACATATATACAATATATGTACTATTTATTTTTCAATATTTCTATCTGATTAGTATAGTATTGTTGTTTGTTAGGATATTTTTCAATAAGACGTTTATATATCTCGATAGCAGTATTCTTGTCTCCCTGTTTAGCGTATATCTTTGCCATACTTTCGGTAACTATCTTAAAATCTTTCTTTGCACTATCAACAATTACTCTCTCCAAATCCTTATCTTGTTCTTTCTCCTCTCTTACAGGCCTTGCGACAATAGGTTGTTCTATCTCTAAGAATTTATCCAATAGTTCTTGTTTGGTAGGGTTATCACTTAGTTGTTTGTCGTGATAAGAATTTATTTTTTCTATTATATCCTCTTTAGTTTTTTCTGCAACCACTTTCTTATTTGGTGTTTTATTAACTCTAATATCACTTAATATCCTATTCAAATAATCTCTGTCTTGGATATAAACACCTGCTAAGGCAAGCCATTCTGCTTTATTGAAACTATTAATTATATACGCAAATTTAACTCCTAATACCTTAAAAATAGAACAATAAGGGTATTTCGTGGATAACCTTTCCATACCGACTAAATCTAACATACTCACTATGCTATCGTCCATCTTTAATATTTCATTTAGTCTATTTTTGTCCATCTTTAAAGTAGTTTTCAGGAGTGCAAAATTACAAAAATTTTGGTTTGTAGCAAAAAAAACTTCAAAAAACATTGTCAGAATAAAAAAACTTTGTAATTTTGCAAACTGAAATTTTGGAATAATAACATAGAAAAAATAGTATAGCGATGAAAAGAACATTTCAACCATCAAGAAGAAAAAGAGTTAATAAACACGGTTTTAGAGAAAGAATGTCTACTGCAAGCGGTAGAAAAATATTAAACGCTCGTAGACGTCAAGGTAGAAAAAAACTAACAGTTTCTGACGAGAGATAATTCTTTTAAAAAGAATTTGTTAATGATTATTTTTCAGCATTGTAATCGAAATTGCAGTGCTTTTTTTGTTTAAAGAGGTTAATAATTATTCGATAAATCGTTTTTAGAACTTAATTTAGAAAACAGGATACTTAATTTTTTGCTTTGTTGTCTTAGAAGAGTAGATTTTCTGTTTATTTGAGAGAGTTCTTTACCAAAAAGAGTGAATTAATGGGTAAGAAAAAGGAGAAATTTGTACTAAACAATGTAATGGTTACAGATTTTGCTGCCGAAGGTAATGCAATTACCAAAATAGATGATAAAGTTGTCTTTGTACCTTTCGCAGTACCTGGAGATATTGTTGATATAGAGGTTTTCAAACAAAAGAAAAACTATTGCCAAGCACATCTTCTCGGTATAAATCAATACTCCGACAAGAGAATTACTGCAAAATGTCCTCACTTTACTTATTGTGGCGGTTGCAAATGGCAAATGCTGTCGTACGAATGGCAACTTAAATACAAACAACAACAAGTTATCGACAACCTAACTCGCATTGGTAAAATAGATTGTAAGAATATCTCCCCTATTGCCGCAGCCAACAAAATATATTATTATAGAAATAAATTGGAATTTACTTTTTCTCAAAAAGCGTGGGTAAAAGATTTCGTTAAAGGCGAAGTCCATGAAAATGCTTTGGGATTTCACGTTAGTGGATTGTTTGATAAAGTAATAAATATTGAGAACTGCGTCCTACAAGAAGAGATTTCCAACGATATTCGTAACTTTATACGAGAATATACCATCTCCAAAAACATACCTTATTATGATATACGCAACCATACTGGCATTATGCGTTCTTTGGTTATAAGAACAACGCAAAATAGTGACTTAATGGTTATTGTAGTATTCGCTTTAGACGAAAAAGATATTATAAAAGATGTACTTGAAGCGATAAAAAATAAGTTCCCTCAAATAACATCCTTACAATATTGCATTAACGACAAACTTAACGACTCTTTATCCGACAGAGAGTTTATTGTATATTACGGCAAAGACCATATAATGGAATATATGCCGAGATACAATGACCAAAGTAATAATCCACTGCAATTTAAGATTAGACCAAAGACTTTTTATCAAACAAATCCTGAACAAGCCTTAAAACTATACACTTTTGCTGCTTCTTATGCTCAAATAACCAAGCAAGATATTGTCTATGACCTATATACTGGCACGGGAACTATTGCTAATTTCGTGGCAAATAGTGCAAAAAAAGTTGTAGGTATAGAATATGTGGAAGACGCTGTTGAAGATGCAAGAATAAATAGCAAAGAAAATCAAATAGATAATACTGTTTTCTACGCAGGAGATATGGCTAAGGTGCTAACCGATGATTTCGTTAAGGAAAATGGCAAACCGAGTATAATAATCACAGATCCTCCTCGCAACGGTATGGATACTAAGGTAATAGAACAAATACTTAGGGTAGCACCAAAAAGAATCGTCTATATATCTTGTAACCCTGCGACTCAGGCAAGAGATTTACTACTCTTAAAGTCTATGTATAAGGTAGATGGAATACAAACTGTAGATATGTTTCCACACACTCATCACATAGAAAATATAGTCCTTTTGAACAAGATAGATTAAAGAAAATTGCGAAATAATTTTATTATACAAGAAATTATTTATAATTTTGTAGTCTAATATTTAAACAATAAGACTATGAAATTCAAGGTTACATATTCATCAAACGATAAACCAAGTAGCAAAGATATCGATTTGCTACAACAAAAAGCCATCAAGGCATTAGAAGACCTAAAAAGCAAACAAGGAAAGGGTAATGATTTTTTAGGTTGGGTTGATTTGCCTACATCTATCAAAAATACAGATTTAGAACAAATTATATCCTGTGCAAAACAAATCCAAGCAAATAGTGAAATATTTGTCGTAGCAGGTATAGGTGGTTCATACTTAGGTGCAAGGGCTGTAATAGAAGCATTGAAACATAATTTCGATTCACTTCTCGAAACCAAGAAAACCCCTCTTATCCTATACGCTGGTAATACTCTTAACGAGGATTATATGGCTGATTTAATGGATATTCTTAATAAAAAAGATTATTCCTTATGCGTTATCTCCAAATCAGGCACTACGACAGAGACAGCAGTAACGTTTAGAATCTTGCGTAATCATTTGGAAAAGAAATATGGAAAGCAAGAAGCCAAGAAACGTATTGTTGCCATAACTGATAGACAAAGAGGAGTTTTGAAAGCAATTGCAGACAAAGAAGGTTATACTACTTTCGTAATTCCTGACGATGTTGGAGGTAGATATTCAGTGCTTACACCAGTAGGTTTGTTACCGATAGCAGTTGCAGGTTTTGATATCGTTTCATTAGTAAATGGTGCCAGAAAAATGCAAGAAGAGTTATTGAATAATACTGATTGTGAGAGTAATATCGCTATTCAATACGCTATCACAAGAAATCATCTATATAATATAGGTAAAGAGGTTGAACTTTTGGTTAATTATCAACCTAATTTGGTTTATTTCTCTGAGTGGTTCAAACAATTGTTTGGCGAGAGCGAAGGCAAGGAAAACAAAGGCTTATTCCCTGCTTCTGTTAGCAATACTACCGATTTGCACTCTATGGGACAATATATTCAACAGGGTAAAAGGCTAATGTTTGAGACTATTCTACACGTTGAGTCCTCATTGCGTCACTTGGAAATACCTGAACAAGAGGTTGATGACGATAATTTGAATTATTTGTTGCCTTATTCCCTAACTCAAATCAATCATAAAGCAGAACAAGGTACAATAATGGCACATTTGGACGGACAAGTATCTCAACTACAACTAAGTGTGGACAAAATTAATGAACAAACAATAGGAGAATTAATCTACTTTTTCTGCCTTTCTTGCGGTATAAGTGGCTATATATTAGGAGTAAATCCTTTTGATCAGCCAGGAGTAGAATTTTATAAGAAAAATATGTTTGCTCTACTAGGTAAGAAATAAAGTTTTCATTACATACTTTTATTTTTATTGATGATGAATCTATACAATTAAGTATAGGTTCATTTTTTTGTATACCCGACAAAAGACAATTACATACCCTCAAAATAATATTTGATTTCGTTCGAATAAAATCAAATAATATTTCAATAAAATCAAATAATATTTTAACGAAATCAGATAATATTTTTCTCTTTACTGTATCTACGAAATTCTTTAGTGTATTCGTTAAATTCTTTAGTGTATTCACAAAATTCTTTAGTGTATTTAAGAAATTCTTTTCACTAACTATTTTAGCAGTTTCACTATTTAGGAAAATATCTTTTGAAATTAGTAAAAATAGTGTCGAGAGATATTTGGAGAAAAAGAGAAAAGAAAGAAATTGTAATACTTTTGTAATCCGCAACTAAAAGAGAAACAGAAACAAGATATAAACCTATGAATTTCAAATAATAGACTAATACTCTAAGTACTGTTCTTAGTGTCTGTTTTAGACTTCAAAACTATAAACAAATACGAAAAATAATAGCAAGAAGCGAAAATTTAACAATATTTGAGAAAATTGTTGTAACTTTGCGAAACTTAAAAAGTATCCAAATTGATACATAATAAGTCTTTTAGTAATTGAATAACAAAAAATTAGATAGACAATGCAAACAATCTTGATCTTAGACAACGGAAGTCAATATACACAACTAATTGCTCGCAAAATAAGAGAACAAAATGTGTATTGCGAAATTCACCCTTATAACAAAATCCCATCTATTACCTCTGATATCAAAGGAGTTATCCTATCAGGTAGTCCTTATTCGGTAACAGATCCAAATGCACCAAACATAGATTTATCTTTATTCAAGGGCAAAATTCCTTTGCTCGGTATATGCTATGGAGCACAATATTTGGTCTACAAAGCAGGAGGAAAAGTAGAAAAAAGTGTTATAAGAGAATACGGACGTGCTAATTTAGTGTCTGTAAATCAGGATTGTGAGTTATTAAAAGGCGTACAATTAGATTCTCAAGTATGGATGTCTCACGGAGATACTATTTTGGAGTTACCTTCTGAGTTTGAGGTGATTTGTTCTACGACAGACGTCAAAAATGCTGGTTACAAAATCAAAGGAGAAGACACTTACGCTATTCAGTTTCACCCAGAAGTTCATCATTCTCAATACGGTAGCAAGATATTAAGTAATTTTGTTCTAAATATTTGCCATTGCGATGCAGATTGGACACCTAATAATTTCGTTACTTCGTCAATACAAGAATTGAAGTCAAAACTACAAGACGACAAAGTTGTTTTGGGTCTAAGCGGTGGCGTAGATTCTTCGGTGGCTGCAATGTTGTTACACAATGCTATCGGCAAAAATTTGACTTGTATCTTTGTTGATAATGGTCTTTTGCGTAAAAATGAGTTTGAAGACGTACTTGCATCCTATAAAGATATGGGATTGAATGTAATAGGTGTGAATGCAAGACAAGATTTCTACTCTGTATTGAAAGGAGTTACGGATCCTGAGAAAAAACGTAAGGCAATAGGTAAGACTTTTATAGATGTATTTGATAGAGAAGCAAATAAACTAAAAGATGTTAAGTGGTTAGGTCAAGGAACTATCTACCCCGATGTGATCGAATCAAGTAGTGTTAAGGGACCTTCGCAAACTATCAAATCACATCATAATGTAGGAGGTTTGCCTGCGTATATGAAACTAAAATTGGTAGAACCTTTGCGTCTGTTATTCAAAGATGAGGTAAGAAAAGTTGGTAAGGAATTGGGATTAAAACAAGAACTTTTGCAAAGACATCCTTTCCCTGGTCCAGGTTTAGCAATACGTATCTTGGGTGAAGTTACCGAAGAGAAAGTATCTATCTTACAAGAAGTTGATGATATATTTATCTCCTCTCTAAAGGCTTCTGATCTATATAATAAGGTATGGCAAGCAGGTGCTATCTTACTTCCTATACAGAGTGTTGGAGTTATGGGAGACGAACGTACATACGAGAGAGTTGTTGCCTTGCGTGCTGTCGAGAGTGTCGATGGTATGACGGCTGATTGGTGTCATTTGCCTTACGAATTTCTTGCACAAGTTTCTAATAAGATTATTAATCAGGTAAAAGGCGTAAATAGAGTATGTTATGATATAAGTAGCAAACCGCCAGCAACTATTGAGTGGGAATAGAATGCTATTTTAGGACAAGACAATTAATAGATTTAGGGTTATGAGAAAGTTATGTTTGTATATAATCTTATTTGTTGCTTTTACTCTAAGTAGTAAGAGTAATGGTTTGTGTGCTAATAATTTATCTGACTCTAAAAAGGAAATCAAAATCGCTGTCCTAATGCCTTTATTCTATGAAAATATTGATGACCTCGCTTTTAACGAATACAATATAGACGAAAGAAGGAATAGAAACTATAAGTGCTTTACTTATATATCTTTCTATGAAGGTATTAGAATTGCTTTGGACAAGTTTGATAACAAAGATTGCAAGATATCTTTATATGTTTTCGATGTTGGAGAGAATGATATCAAAAAGACCAAACAAGCCTTGGAGTATGAGTATTTAAAGGATATGGATATGATTATTGCTTTGGTTTTTAAGCAAAGTTTTAATCTTATTAGCGATTTTTGTTTGGAGCACAAGATTGCACTAATTAATCCGATGTCTACGGACGAAAATATTCTAACGAATCCATACGTTTTTAAGGTTCAACCCGATGATTATTCTATTAGTGCTTCGCTTTTGAAATATATTCAAACTAAGCACTCTAACGATAGGATAATTGTCTTGTATGATGATAGTTTTGTTAAGACAGATGTGGTCAATTTATGGAAAGAAAATCTCCCTAAGCAGACTACTAAATGGACTATTTTGAATTATAGAAAGAATAGCATAAAACTAAAAAAATACATAAACAAAAGCGACACTAATTTGGTTATCAATCTTACAAAAAAGAATACTAATAACGAGAATAAAACATATAGTCAGGAGATTATCAATACTTTGCGTACATCTAAATGCAATATTGAGTTATTTGGTATCTATGATTGGTTAGAGTATATGGGGACTAATTTTAGTATTTTGCAAGATATGAATTTTTCTTTCTCTCTACCTTATTATAATGATTATACTAATATGAATTTCATCGAATTAGTAAAGATTTATAGGGAGAATTTCAAGATTGATCCTGATAATATTTATGCCTCTATCGGTTATGATATAATAGATTACTTTGTTCCACTTTTGGAACGTTGGGGCAAGGAATTTGTTGCTAAACCATTTGATACTAATCAGGACAAAATGATTAATAGATACAAATGGAATAGAAAAGAAGATAACAAAGGGTGGCAAAATACCAATGTTACTATTTACAAATTAGATAATTATAAAATTAAATCATGTTGGAGTTATTAAGATATAAGAGTTGTTGGAAATCAATTATATTAAGTATTGTTTTATGTGTCTTATCCTCTTATCTTTATGCACAAGAGGGAGATTTATACGATTTACAAGAACCATTAATTATTGATAATGTAGATAGCAAACTTTATACTCCTGCTCCAAATAGATTGACCTATAGTTTTAGTACTATAGATATGGACAATATAACTATTTCGTGGTCCAATAATTATACAAAGAAAACTAAGACTAAATGGTTTGTAAGACTACAATATCGTTTGAGTGAGGATTCTGAATGGATTGATGTAAAAGATAGTAAAGGTCGTAATGTAGAATTTGTTACTACAAAAAAAAGATACACTCGCCATTTTAGTATTACACTTCCTAACGAATGCAATAATCAACAATTTGTACAAGTATCTTGGCTTATCGATACTTATACTAAGAATAAGAGTAATTATCCTAATATTCTTTTCAAAAATCTACATATTCGTTCGGAGTATGATAAATATCACGGATTGCCTGCTATTGTAAAAGTTTATAATAGTACAGATGATACAAAATCTAAGGTAAATGATCTACATTTTAATAAGATTCCTTTGCACAAAGTATTCTCTGAGAACAAACGTTTAACAATTGAAAGCAAGAATATTAGAGATAGTATTACTATAAGGGTTATTGGAGAGAATGCTGCTTATTTCTGTACTTCTCCAACAAGTATTGATAGCGACCAACCACTAAAAACTCTTAGCGTTGTATATTCTCCAAAAAAAGAAGGCAGACACAAGGCGACTTTGGTTATTACTACTACTAAGTTAAGCACTCCTATTAATATTCAATTGGAAGGTGTTGCTGCTAAGAATACTGCTTATAACGAGAATCTATTACCTAAGAACACTATTTCAAGTAATCGTTGCTCGTATAATATACCTGTGTTCTCTGCTTCGGATTATCAATATCGTATCTATCAAAACGATAAGGATTTTCAAAATATTGCTATCCGTTATTCTTGGTATCGCAACGAGAAATTATTATTCTCTATGTATGATACAGTAAAGAAATTAGAATATTGTGCATCTATTAATTCTCCTGAGAGTGCTACTAATTTGGAAATAGAATTATCGGCAAAAAAGAAAATAAAACTAAAAGATTATTACTTTGGTTCTCCAAAGGTTAAGACAATGGTTAAGTCTGGTTCTTGGTCTGATATCAACAATTGGCAACCGAGGGCACTGCCTAATACAGAAGATTTCGTTGTAATAGATAATGGAGTTGTTGCAAAAGTTAATAATGACGTGGCTTGCAATATGCTAATCCTAAAAGATAGTGCTAATGTGGATATCCATACAGGTAAGATTTTCTATGTTTCGAATGATATCTCGTATGGCAAAAACGCTTTCTTTACTGTTCATCAGCATTTGTTGCCTTCTAAATGGAATTATATCTCCTCGCCTATTAATCAAGCACACGCTACTATATTTTCTATGAAAAACCTAACCTCTGGTAACGATACTTGGATTATGAAATACAATACAGGTAAACTTAGTAAGATGGACGATTATTGGAGCGAATATATTGTAGATCCTACCTTTATATTACAACCTGGTATTGGTTATGCTGTTTATACCCACGCCGCTATGGATGTTAAGTACGAAGGTTTATTATGTTCGTCCTCCGTAACTATACCTTTGGTTTCTACTCCTAATGACCGTTGGAATTTGATAGGTAATCCTTACACCGCACCTTTATCTTCTAAGAAAATATACAATGATATCGAAGGCAAGATTCAAGGTAATGCTATTTTGCTTTTAGACAAACAAGCACAAGTATATAACCCTATTATAATAGATAATAACGAGCAAGTTATGATACCATCTTTGGAAAGTTTCTTTGTTGAGGCTTTGGAGAAACCTACCGAAATTACTTTCAAACGTGAACATCAATATATCCCTCGTACTGCTAAACAGTCTTGGACTAATAATAATTACCTAAATCTATCAGTTAGTTGCGACAACAATTGGCAATATGTCTTGATTGGTATGGACGATAATAGTTCGTATGGTTTTGATATGATGGACTGCCACAAAATGTTTGGCAACAACGAGAATATGCCCGAAATCTATCTAAAAGACGACAACAATGAAGAATATTCTGTATGCGTATTTCCAGATTATCCAGGCATATATGATATAGGTTTGTATATTGGTTCGCAAAAAAATGTAACCATTAATCTTAACAACCTATCTATTATGCCCGACTATGTACATATATTGATAGAGGACAAGAAAAATAATATCTTCTACAATGCGTGTGAAAGCAATCTTGAATTATCTCTTGCTAATGGTACCACACAAGACTTCCGCATTCATATACTTAAAGCCGTACAAAATCAAACAATATCTAAGGACAACGATATATTCTTGTGGAGCGACAAAGGTAGAATCCTATTTTTGAATACAAGCAAAAAAGTAAAACAAATACTTATAAAGAAAGGCAATGAAGTTATCACACAAGAAGATATAAAAGATAACGAAGTATTCTCTACAATAACCTTAACAAAAGGTAATTACGAAGTACAATTGTTAATTGGTGGCAAATGGAGTGAAAAGATAAATCTTAAGATTTGAGAAAACAATTAGAGAGAAAGAATAAATTGTGAAATTTAGAATAAAATGAAACGTATAATTTTCTGTATTTTGGCTATCATCATACTCTGCAACAAAGGATTTGCACAAGAAAAAGAGATCTTGAACAAAATCCACAACAAAGACTTTAACGAGGCTTTGTCAATGTTGCAAAATACTTACAAACAAGATACTAACAACGCCTCTTACTATAATATCTTGTACAACTATTATATCAACCCTTATAACGACAATAGAGATTCTTTGCAAGCCTATTATTATCTTTTGCAATATAATAAGGTAGCGAAAAATAAGATAAATACTTCTACACTTGCGAAGGAACTTTTGACTAATATCTACAAATCAAAAGATATTCAGCAGTTTAATCGTTATATTGAACTAACTACTAACCTAAAAGATCTAAACAACGAAGCCAAACGTATTCGCAATCAAGAAGCATATAATCTACTTTTGCAAAACCCTACTATCGAGACATGTAACCAATTCATTAACTCGTATCCCGATGCTATTCAAGTAGAGGACGTACGTTCTATGCTTAACAAATCTACTTTTGATTATTATATGGATTTAGCCAATATCGACTCCTTGAAATATTTCGTACAGACCACCACATCTGATAGTTACAAAGAAAAAGCAAATGTCGAAATAGACAAATTATCTTTTACAAAAGCCCTAAAAGAAAACTCTGTCGAGGCATATATCAACTACATAACACAATTCCCTAATGGTGCGTACACTCGTATGGCTAAGACAAATATTGAAAAAGTCCAGTACGATATTTATGTACTTAATAGCAACATTACAGATATGATTAACTACTTTGATAATCACGACAGTACAGATAATAATTACAAAGAAGTATTGTCCCGTTTGTCTTTGTTTGCAATGCAAAATCTCTCCATAATTGCTACTGAAAAAGTTTGGAATATCAATCATGATACCCTATTGTTAAAACAATTTGCAAAAAAGTACGTTGCTAACCTCGATTTAGATTATATCAATCTACTAATCAAGACTTTCCCCTTGTTAAAAGATGAGAATTTCGTAACTACCGCACTATCCAAAGCCACAACCATAAACACCCTTGCAAAAAAAGAAAACCTTACAATAGAGGATTACAAAACTCATAAACTATTATTTAATAATCTTTTACCACATACAACAAGCAAATTATTCGAACGTTTCTATTGGCTCAACAATTCTCTTAACAAGAACAAAAAAGTAGATTTCAATCTTACTAATGACGTTACTTTCAATCAGTTTCTTAATGCCAAGAACACCGAAATGGATTTCATTCTAACCAATGATAACAACACTCCTCTTTACACCCACAGCGATATCCTCTTTACTTCCAAAGCCGACACTAATGGTTATGGGTGGATAGAGAATAGCAAAAATAGAGATATCTTTGTGCAAATCAAGGAGAACGATACTTGGGGAAAACCATTCGCATTACCAAAGGAAATTAACTCTGTTTATGATGAGTGCAACGCTGTTCTTTCTACTGACAAGAAAATACTTTATTTCTCCTCTAATAATAGTATGAATTTCGGCAAAAAAGATATCTATATTTCTGTTAGAGAAGATATTAATAATTGGCAATCATTCTCCTACCCTATCCTATTGAGTGAGGATCTAAATACTACTGATAACGATTATGTTGTAGGCCTTACGGATAGCCTTTTGGTTATTACTCAGGACGATAACTTCAACAATGCCAACAATCTATATTTAGAAGGCAAGACTTCTTTGGACGTAATTACGGGTAAGATAAAAAACACAAACAAAAGCGTAAAAGTCAATGTATATAATAAGAATACGCTAAAAAAAGAGAATATCATCAAAACTAATGATTACGGCTTTTTTGCTATGCTTAAACCTAAGGAAGAGATAGTTATGAATTGTACTCTAAACAATTATTTCTCACCACTATGTGATACAACCCCTTCTCTTTATAGTATTGAGGATATGGTAAATAAACAAACCTTATTAACAATCGATGCTCCTTTTGATGACAATGGTAATATTACTCCAAGAGGTAAAATGAATTTGGAGTTATTGAGTAATGCTTTCAAAGACACTCCTTATATGCTAACTATTGGGGTTCACGCCGTTACGTCAAATCATAAATACGATAGCAAGGAGTTATCAGACCAAATGGCAAGTCAAATAATTGATTTACTAATTCAATTTGGTATGCAAAAAGAGAATGTAATCGTTACGGGTTATGGCAAAAACAACACAATGCAAGGTTGGGAAAATGTTAATAGTATTGATATCGGTGCTATCAAAAAATAACTAATCCTACTCTTTCGTTTACCTAAGAAAATAAAGTTAAATATTATCAAAATAATATCAAACTTTATCAAAATAAAATCAAATATTATTTGAATAATATCAGTAATTATCAAAATAAAATCAGTAATTATTTGAATAGAATCAGTAATCAATAAAATAAAATCAGTAATTATTTTATTAGAATCAGTAATCAGTAAAACAGAAACAAGTAAGGATATGAGCGAATTAGAAAAAATGCTAAATGGTGAATTATACAGTTTTGCAGACGAAGAAATCATCGCCCTAAGCAAGAAAGCCAACGAACTAATGTATGAGTTCAATAAAAGCGATTTAGATAGGGAACATCTCTCACAAGTACTTCATTTACTTATACCTAACGCTGCCCCAAATGCTACTATCCTTCCTCCTTTCCGTTGTGATTACGGCTTTCGGATTACTCTGGGCGAGAACACTTTTGTTAATCGCAACTGCACTTTCTTAGATGCTGGCGGTATAACCATTGGCAAAAATTGCAAGATTGGTCCAGACTGCCATTTATTCACTCCTCAACACCCGATAAACTACCTAAAACGCCGAGAACCTGTTGAATATCCTATCGGCATAACTATCGGTGATGACTGCTGGTTAGGTGGTAATGTAACCGTTGCACCTGGCGTAAAGATAGGTAATCGCTGTGTTATAGGGGCTGGTTCGGTTGTTGTGAAGGATATACCAGACGATAGTTTGGCTGTAGGCAACCCTGCCAAAGTGATTAAGAAAATCTCAACAGAAAATAATTAGAGTCTAATAGTTTATTTTAATTCCTAAATATTCAAATACTTAGAAAAAAGAATTAAAAATTATCCTCAAAATACTTCTTTATTCAAAATAATATTATTAATTTTGCAGTACATTTTTCACTAACTTAAGCATTTTTACTGAAATATGAACACCATAAAAAGATATATATTTGTTGCTATCATACTATTAAGCAATCTTACTTATTCTCAAATGAGTATCAATTGGGGAGAAAGGTTCCATGAGATAAAAGATAACTGCAAGGAAGCACAATTCTTAGCAGAGGATAACGATGGTTATTATTTCTATTACTCTCTTGATGAATATATTGGACAAGGTGAGACGCAGAAACGTTATTATCTTGCTCGCACAGACAAAGATGGTAATATTAGCAAGGTTGCTCGTATGGACTTTGGCAGCAATAGTTATAGTGTAGTGCTTTCGTGGAGAAATAATGACTTAGTTGGTTTTATCCTCTCCAAATCTAAGCAGGACAAAGAGGAACAATCTTCCAAAACAAAGCGTAAAAAGAAAACTACCACTACTACAACGGGTAAGCAATCCTTATACTATCAATTTGTTCACCTAAGAGATATGCGTTTAATCGATAAACCACAGAAATTTATCACATATAACTACTTCGCAGACAGTTCTCAAGCACCTTATTTGGTAAAATTCTCCGAGAATAAGACCAAACTTGTATTTTGTTTGTTCGCTAACGATACTTCGGGCAAATGTGCTGATGTCCGTGTGTTTGATAACAAAGTCAATATGTTATGGGAAAAGACTTACGCCCTAAAAAATATTCCTATGCCTAAGGTTAAGGTTAGCGATGTGGCAGTTTCTAATGATGGTAAGCGTGCTTTATTGGCTATAAACGGTTATGTAACAGGTAAAAAGATTAATCATTCGGACGACAAAGCATTCCTTATTCATTTGGAGCAGTATGAGAACAAGGGTCATACATTACAGATGGAAAAAGCGTGGGCTACGGATATGAAATGCTGTTTTAATCTTGAGGGCGACTATGTTCTTGCAGGTTATTACGGCACAAGTAACGATAAACCTTATTTAGCAAGTGGTGCCTTTGCATATACTTTCGACAAAAGAAGACATTATCAAAAGAATTTCTCACAAGTAGAGCAGAAAGACTATGAAAACGACAATATGGTAGCACCTTTTAAGCCTAATCCTAAGGATAAGAAGGCTGTAAGACCTACTGTTGGTTCTAATGGCATGGTTATTCCGTCTATGTTCACAAGTTATGTAGATGAGTTGATACCTATGATTGGTGGTAACGTAATTATGATTGGTGAGCAGCGTTATCATTCTACTATTCAGCCTGCTAAACGTAAGGGAGACAAACCTACGGGCGAGAATGCTATGTTCTATCGTGATTTACTTATTACTAATATAAATAAGGACGGCAATATAGACGCTAATAGCATGGTTGCCAAACGTCAAAAGGAATATCGTGGTTCTAATGACTACAATTCTTATTACCTAACAAGAGATCGTTATGGTATCTACGTAATGTTTAACGACCACACTTCCAATTATAAAGATGGTCAATTCACTCCTAATCATCAATACGATAGTGACAAATTGCGTACGCAAGTATCTTTTGTTCAAATCTTCTCCGATGGTAGTTATAACTGGTTGCAATGTTTTCGTTCTAAACAAGATAACCGTGAGATGCCATTCTACAAGACTTTGTTCCTAACGCATGACAAATATATCTTATTCCTTTGTCATCATGAGGATAATAATGTTATCGGCAAGATAGATACAAGAGAGGGAGTTAGATAGTATCAAAACAAATAGGCGTTTTAAGAAAACAAAATAAACGTCTTATTAAGATATAGTAACGTCTTGCTAAGATATAGTGGCGTTTTAAGAGAAAATTCCGCCAAAATATTTTTCTAATTGGTCGAATTATTCTGATAAATGGTCGAATCATTTTCTTAATTGGTCGAAATATTCTGATAATCTGCCAAAATCTCCCAAATAAACTGGCAGAATATTTTTCTAAAGTGGCACTTTATCCGAATAAACTGGCAGATTATTTTCTTAATCTGGCAGAATATTTCAGCATTAAATACTTATAACAAAATAAGCCCTAATTATTATCTTCTTCTGAATGATTTACTGAACAGAGCGAATACGGTTATCAATTCCAAACGACCAATACACATCATAATAGCCATAGTTATTTTGGCTAAATCTGAAAAATGTGCAAAATTACCAAACGCACTCTCATTAAATCCTGGTCCCATATTGCAGAGTGCAGAAACCGAACTAACAAAAGCCTCGTCCATCTTAACGCCAAAAGCAACCAAGAGAATAGCACCTACAACAAGCGTCAAGATATATAACATAAACATATTGAAAACATTATATAGCGTCTGCGTCTCTATCATCTTGTGATTAACCGTTACAGGTATAAAAGCATTAGAATGAATTGCCTTAAAGATTGTATTCTTTGCGTTTTTGAATAGTACCATCATTCTAACAAGTTTCAATCCTCCCGAAGTAGAACCCGACATGGCTCCTGAGTTCATTAACATTATTAGGATTAATATCGCACCTACGGGCCATAAAGTGTAATCGCAATTGATTAATCCCGTAGATGTTAGGACTGAAATGGTCATAAATAGGGAGTTTTTTAGACTCTCTCCTATGGAGGTTATATTTTGAGTCGAAAATCCTTGTTGAAATACCACCATAATAAAGATTATCAAGGCTACTATCAAAAATACTGCCCAATAAACGTGCATTTCTTCACTTCTTCTTACTTCTTTCAGTCTCCCTTTGGCAAGAGAATATATCAAAAGCAGATTATGCCCTGATATAAACATAAAAAATATCATTGCACACTGAATAGCAGGCGAAAACTCCATAACTGAAGTATTTTTTGAGGCTAATCCTGCCGTTGCAACCGTTGTAAAAGCGTAGCAAATCGCATCATAAAGCGTCATTCCTAAGAAATAATAGGTCAAAAAATAGATAACAGTCAAACTTGTATAGACAATAAGCAACGCAAATGCCGTCTGACGAATATGAGGTGCGATTTTGCTTTTATCAATTCCCGCAACCTCTGCCGAAAACAAAGACAAACCGCCACCACCTGCAAAAGACATTATAGACAACATTATAACTATAATACCAATACCGCCAATCCATTGCGTCATCTCCCTCCATAATCCAATAGAATAAGGCAACGCCTCCACATCTTCTATAACCGAACAACCAGTTGTAGTAAATCCGCTCATAGTCTCAAAAAACGCATCAACAAAACTCGGCACATATCCCCCTAAGTATGCAGGCAACAAACCAAACAAAGAGAATATCACCCAAATCAGCGTAACTGCCAAAAAACCTGTACGTTTGTCTATCTCTAAGTTTAATTTTCTCAAAGGCAACCATAATAAAAAACCACAGACCAAAGTAATTAAGGCAGAGATTATAGTATACCTAACGGCAGTGTATTGCTCGGCGAACAAAGATGCAAGCGAACACAGAGCCATAAAAGCACTCTCCATCATAAGCAGTAAACCTACGATTTTCAATGCCGTAGTCCATACCTTTAGGTTAGAGTTCTGTCTAATATTTTCGCTTATCTTTATCATTTTTTACGCAATCCTTTTAAGAAAATAACCAAAAATGAATATATCTCCAAACGTCCCATCAACATTAATAGTATTAGGAACATTTGTGAGGCAGTATTTAAGCCTGAATACGCAAATTGTGCAGTATAATTGCCGACAATAGGTCCAATATTGCCCAAGTTAGCCGCCGAAAGATAGATAGAAAGCGAAAAATCATTATTCAAACAGCAAAGAACAAAGACTCCAATCAAAAATGTTAGCAAATAAAGGAAGAAAAATCCGAAAACCCTCTCTATTTCTTGATCCTCTACCGCTTTTTTATTGTACATAACTGGGACAACTGCGTGAGGGTGAAAAATTCTTGTTAAGGCTGTCCTTGCAAATCTAAATAATAATATAACTCTTATGATTTTCAGTCCCGTAGATGACGATGCCGAACACCCACCTATAAACATCAATAGCAAAAGACAACACATTACGAACTCACCTGGTGAAGATAATCGTAGATCATAACCAGTTGAGGAGACTATTGACACAGAATAGAATATCGAAGAACGTATCTTGTCTGCTAATCCCATATCAGAACTTAGAGACCAGTACAATACAAAGCATAAACTCACAAAAAGAATTATTATGGTGTAATATCGGAGTTGTTCATTTGAGAAAACACTACGGAATTTGCCCTTAAAAAATCTAACAAATAAGAAGAAACTAATCCCACTTAAGAACATAAAACAAATTATAGTCCATTGAATAGAAGGAGAATACGCTCCAATATTACCACTATTAGTTACAAATCCACCTGTTGAGATAGTGGAAAACGCATAGCAAAGACTATCCACCCAAGACATACCCTGAAAGTAAAGAGCACCCAAACAAGCCACAGTAATTGTGGAATAAACCACAAAAATAGTATCTACAGTGTCATGCAGATGCGGAAAAATCTTGTTATTAGTCAAAGAAAAGAACTCTGCATTGAATAAATTGTTAAGATTTAAGGATTTTTTTCTCAAAATTGCGATAATCAACAACGCAAATCCCAATCCGCCAATCCATTGTGTGAAACTACGATAAACAAGTAACCATTTCGGTAGCGTCTCTGGTTTATCTATTATAGAGGAACCAGTAGTTGTGAAACCACTATATGATTCGAACAGACAATCTGTAAATTTTAAGCCAATATCTGCAAAGAAATACACAAAACTTCCCAAAAATGGTATGATTATCCACAACAAAGCAACAAATACTTGCCCTTGTTGTTTGCTAACTACCATACTATGTTCTACTTTTAAGTGTTGAGAAGTCATTTTTTAGTCCGTATATCTACCTATTATCTAATCTTTTTAGTCTCTTTGCTAAACAAAGTCTAATTAAATAATTTCATAACCTTAGAAGCACTCTCAGGCAAAGAAAATACTACCACTTTGTCGCCCGTTTCTATCTGCGTATTACCACGAGCAATAAAACTCTGACCATCTCTTATGATTCCACCGATAGAAACTCCTTGCGGAATATTAAGATTCATAATTATATTCTTAGTAGCAGGCGATTTCTCCTTAACTATTACCTCGAAAACTTCGGCATCTATACCAGAGAGCCATTTACTTGAAGTAACCTCGCCACCCAAAGTAAATCTTGCTATATAACTGGCAGTTATTAGTTTCTTATTGATAATAGTATCTATTCCTATGTCTTGCGAAACGTCTATATATGCTATATTCTCTACCAAGGCTATTGTTTTCTTTACGCCCTGTCGATGAGCGTGCAGACAACTTAGTATATTTGTCTCGGTAGAATCTGTCGTGGCTATAAAAGCGTCCATTTCCGACAAACCTTCGTCCATTAACAGCGAAATATCCGAACCATTGCCATTGATTATTAGTGTTTTGTTTAAATCATCTACTAAACGGAAGCAACGTCTTTTGTCTTGTTCTATTAGTTTTAATTGTATTTTGTCCTGAATATTCAAAGCAGCACGCCTTCCTATCCTACCTCCACCCAATATCATCGCTTTTCGGATTTGGTATTCCTTCTTTTTGAATAATGTCTTAACCACATCCAAACTTTCGGGGCGAACTAACAAATATATCAAATCACCCGACCGATAGTAGTCCTCACCATTTGGTATTATGGTCTGACCTCCTCGAATGATACACACAATTCGTGCGTCCATTTGCGGATATTCTTTGGCTACTTGCATTATTGTCTTGTCTATAAATACAGCATCGTTATCCAAACGTGTCATATAAATGCTCAACAATCCGCCAGAAAAATCAAATATTTCGGTAGCAGTGTTTCGAGTCAAAAGATTAGTAATCTCTTTTGCAGCAATACGCTCGGGAGATACCATTTCATCTATACCCAGTGCCTTAAACATACTCTTATTGTCCTCATTAAGATATTCTATCGAGGAAACCCTCGCAATAGTACGCTTAGCACCCAAACGTTTGCCCAAAATACAAGTTATTAGGTTTATATTTTCTTGATGCAATACACTGATTAGCAAATCACAATCCGTTATCCCTGCCTCTTTTAGTACGCTTATCGAGGTAGATGAACCAGCCACAGTCAGAAGGTCGTTATCTGTCTGCAAAAGTTTCAACAACTCCGAATGCGGATCTACTACCGTTATATTATGTCTAACCTTTGATAAAGACTTGGCTAAATGAAAGCCAACCTCACCATCTCCGGCAATTATTATATCCATTTTCCAAAATTCAATTATTCAAAAATCCGTTGCAAAGTTATAAAAAAATATATAAATATCACATCAATAACTCCTAAAATCAAACCTAAGAAACGAAATTATTCTCAAAATCTCTGTAAGTCTAATATTTATTAAGACGATTTAATATAATCCGCACTTTTGATTAGTACCCACAAAAATAATATTTGATTTTATCCGAATAATATCAAATAATATTCTAACGAAATCAAATAATATTTTAATAAAATCAAATAATATTTTAACGAAATCAAATAATATTTTCCTCTTTACTGTATCTACGAAATTCTTTAGTGTATTTAAGAAATTCTTTTCACTAACTATTTTTATGGTTTCACTATTTAGGAAAATATCTTTTGAAGTTATCAAAATAATGCCGAGAGTTATTTTTAGAGTTTCTAATCCATAAAACATAAAAAAACTTCTTACCCTAATAAACAGAGTAAGAAGTATATAAATATCTAAGAACAAAGCCACTACTCTACCAAAACGAAACTTATTTGCTTCTTTGTCATATTTACACTCTCTATTTTTATCTGTACTTTTTGACCTATTTGATATGTTTTCTTAGTATGCTCGCCTACGATTTGATAATTATCCTCATCAAGTACGTAGAAATCATCTTTTAATGAAGCAATTCTTACCAAACCTTCGCACTTGTTCTCGTCTAATAGAACATAGATACCCCATTTGCTAACTCCGCTAATCTCTCCCGAGAAAACACCGCCAATTTTGTCGGCAAGAAACTCGGCTTGTTTGTACTTAACGCTCTCGTGTTCGGCATCAGCAGATTTTTTCTCCATCTCGGAGCAGTGTTCGCAATATTCCTCATACTGAGCCTTATCAACACTCTCACCACCAGACAAATAATAGGCCAGTAATCTATGAACCATCAAATCAGGATAACGACGAATCGGAGAAGTGAAGTGCGTATAGAAAGCAAACGCCAAACCATAATGTCCGATATTGTCAGTAGAATAATAGGCTTTGGACATAGTCCTTAGAGCAATATTACTAACCAATGTTTGAGTGGCCTTACCTTGCACTTTTTCGAACAAATCATTATAGGATTTGACCAAACGCTGACGAGAAGAAGAGTTGATATCATAACCTAACTTTTTAGCAAAGGTTTTGAAGGTCTCAACTTTCTCAGGATTAGGCTCATCATGAACTCTATACACAAAAGTTTTTGCTTCTTCCTTTTTGGCTTTTTTTCCTATGTGTTCGGCAATAGTTTTATTAGCCAAAAGCATATATTCTTCTATCATCCAGTGAGATTCATTAGATACCTCCAAGTGAACAGAGATAGGATGTTTGTTTTCGTCCAAATCGAATTTGTATTCAGGCGAATCGAAGTTCAAAGCACCCAATTTGAAACGTTTTTCTCTTAATATCTTTGCTATTTTCCACAACAAAGTTATCTGAGCAGAGTACTCCGAAGGCGGATTAAAGGTTCCATACTCCGAAGCAGCGATAATATTTTGTGCTTGTTCGTAATTGAAACGTTTGTTTGAACGAATTATACTCTTTTCTATTGAATATGAAACAATTTCTGCTAATGGTGTAAACTCGAAAACTACACTATAAGTCAACGAATCCTCATTTTCTCTCAACGAACAGACTTGATTGCAAAGTTTTTCGGGCAACATTGGGATTGTTCTGTCGACTAAATAAATACTTGTGCCACGTTGGTAAGCCTCTTTGTCTATTTCGCTGTTTGGTCTAACGTAATAAGACACGTCTGCTATATGAACACCGATAAGATAATTGTTATTATCCAAAAGTTTGAAAGATATAGCATCATCAAAATCCTTTGCGTCCGTTGGATCTATCGTAAAGGTATCCATATCTCTATAATCCTTACGTTTAGCAATCTCTTTATCGGGTATTTGTGTGCTAATCTTGTCGGCTTCTTTAATTACTGAGGCAGGAAAATCAATAGGCAGATCGTTTTCGAATAATATGCTCTTCATCTCTACATCATTCTCACCTGGCATACCTAATACCCTAACAATTTCGCCTAATGGTTGGTTGCCAGTTGGCTTCCAATCTGTGATTTTTGCTATTACCTTACAGCCATCTTCTATCTTTGTGTCATAATGGAGTATAGTTATATTCTTACATGGCAGTTCCTCTTCATCGCATTGTACTAAGGCAAGATTCTTACGTTTTTTCAGAATACCAGCAAATTGCATTCTGTGCCTTTTTACTATATCTACTATCTGACCTTCACGTTTGTGTCCCCTGCGACGAGGAAATAGATAGACCTTAACTATATCTTTGTTCAAGGCGTGCGAAGTATTACCAGCGGCTATACGAATATCTTCGCTACCGTCTTCTGGCATTACAAAACATCTACCTGTCCGTGAAATGTCTACTGTTCCTTGTATGGTATGTTTAGAAGGGTTGTTTTTGTTAATATATCTTGGGTGAATACGATATTGAGAACCTTCCTTAATAAGAATATTCTCTCTAACCATATTCCTAATAATTGCCTTGATTGTATCTTTTACTTTATGGTCTTTTATTGCTAAAATGCCATATACTTTTTTTATCGAAAAACTCTCTGATACGCTTTGAGCAAATACATTCAAAACTTTTTTATCCAGTCCAACGAATTTATCTCTATCTATCATAAAATTATTACTTAACGAATGCGTGGGTATATATTGCGTTATCGGTTCGGATTTTGGCGATATAGTACCCATGATTTAATTGTTTAACATCTAAATTTATGGAAGTAGTATTTTTTGCTGTGTATTGCTTAACTTTTACTCCCATCAAATTGTATATATCTACTGTTATGTTCGTTATATTTTGCGTAGTTGTTATACTCAGTTGTTGTTCTTTATCATTATAATATACAGAAAATGGATTTTCTTCTATTTCCATTAGGTCAGAAACGTATTCGCAGTCGGTTAGAGTATAGTTTGAAAATAATAATGAGGCAGTTTGTTGTAGTTTTGTTGCTTCTTCTTCGCTCAAAGAGAAGTAATAAGTAGAGGAAATCTCTTTTTGGAATATTGTTGTGTATAGAACGCAAGCAGCGAAGTAACTTCCTTTGGTGTTCGGGTGAGAATAATCTTGCGAATGCAAATCGAACGAGGCTGTATCTTGATTATATAGGTATAACCACGCAGTACCTATCGGCGATACCTCACTTTGAAAATCCGATGCCATAGTAGAATAATTTTTGCACAATTCTTTTGACATTGTTTCGTATGAACAGAACGGCGAATAGAACTGACAATTCTGTTTATCTCCATAACGATAGCCCCAAGTCATAAAATAAATTACTCTTCCTTCGGGCTTATACTCTTTAAACAGAGAATCCAATTTTTTTGCGTAAGGATAAACCTCTTGATAGAATTGATTAGGCGGAAAAGCAACCTCTTGGCTTTGTCCTTGTAAGACCATAATATCATAATTACCCTTTTGAATCTCTTGTTTTAGGTCTTCGTTTTGCCAATGTGTCATAAAACGAGCACCACCAGTGGTAAAACTGGTCGTTTTTATGGTCTTTTTGTTAGTTTCTGCCAAAGAAGTTAACAGGTTTGGCAAATCATTGACGTAGGTATAAGAATTGCCAACAAATAATACCCTAATATCTTGTGCATTAAGGCAAAAGCAGAACGTTAATGCGATTAATGTAGTAAGAAATGCTTTCATTGTTTTGAATATTTAAAGTGCAAAAGTAATATAATTTTTGAAAAGTTTTGTAATTTCGCAACAAAATTCTAAGATTTCTGTATGACCGAGTATAAAGATAATAGTGAGAAGTATAATAATCTAAGACAAGAGTACAAGACTTTTGTTTATGAAGATTTCTCTATAACCTTAGGTAAGGAAGACAAAGAAAAAGGTAGAGAATACATTAAAATTCAGTTTGTTTTCTCTTGTAATGAGATTCGTTTCTCTCCTTACCAAATTATTTATAAGAAAGATTTTTTTGATTTCAATAACGACCTTAACCAACTTAATAGTTTTGCTTTTAACTTGGGATTAATTGAACTTATTTCCTATTGGAAAGCGACTTGCAGCCCACAAATTCTAATCAAATGCGGATATTTAGACTCTAAACAGCAACAATTTTGGAAAAAACTCTGGTTTAATGGTCTCGGAGAGTTCTTTTACCTTAATAATATAAGGACTAATATCAATGATTTCGTACAAATCTCTTGCCTTAGCAACCAACAATTCACAAAACAAAGTTTTTCTTTTAACGAAGACTTTATTGTACCCATTGGAGGCGGAAAAGATAGCGTTGTTACCTTAGAATTATTGCGTGGCAACGGCAAACAAATCACTCCTATGGTTATTAATCAGCGTCTTGCTACCAAAGAGTGCATCGAAGTCGGCGGTTATAAGGACAAAGACACAATAGAGATAAAAAGAATAATAGATAAACAACTCCTAACGCTAAATTCCAAAGGCTATCTTAACGGACACACCCCTTTTTCTGCGATGTTAGCCTTTACAACGTTGATTTGTGCCGTTTTAAGTCAGAAAAAATACATCGCTCTTAGCAACGAAAACTCCGCAAATCAAGCAACAGTCTATCAAGATGACAGGTACGCAGATTTTAATGGCGTTAATCATCAATATAGTAAGAGTTTGGAGTTCGAAGATGACTTTAGATCATATTACAAAGAATACTTATGCTCCCAAATTGAGTATTTCTCTTTCTTACGTCCGATTTCGGAATTAAAGATTGCCGAAATATTCTCTTATCTACCATATTTACATGTATTTAAATCTTGCAATGTCGGATCAAAACAAGATATCTGGTGCGGCAATTGTCCAAAATGTTTGTTCGCTTATATAATCCTTTCACCTTTTATTGACAAAGCAACTCTATACTCTGTATTCGGCAAAAATATGTTCGAAGACGAAGGCTTACTTACTTATTTCAAAGAACTTACAGGCGAAAACGAAGTCAAACCTTTCGAATGTGTCGGAACAGTTGAAGAAGTTAATATGGCAATAAGGGAAAGAATCCGTAGATTTGGTGCAACGGACGAAGAGATATTACTAAAACACTGGTTATCTACTGATTTGAAGGATAAGTATGAGTGTTTTGATTTCGATAAATTCAAAGATCAAGAGTACGAAAACTACAATCTGCCAGAGGATTTGAAGCATAGTTTTAAGGATTTCTACATAACAGTCAAAAAATCAGAGTTAGTAAAGAGGTTAAAAAAAGAAAAAATCGCCGTAATGGGCTTAGGCCGAGAAGGACTTGCGAGTTTGAAATTATTTAATGAGATTTTGCCTCAAAAACAACTATTTCTGTACGATGAGAATGAGGATAAATTCCTCCAAAATAAAGAATTAACCAAACATCATCGCTGTTTTTTATCCCGAGATGACCTATCAACCATAAATGATAACTGCTCCTTAATTTTCTTTACGCCCGGAATGGCACCAAAGGACTATCCGGAAATAGATTTTAAGAAACTAACCAACCAATGCGATGTCTTTTTGTCACTATTTCACAATCAATGTATAGGAATTAGCGGAACAAAGGGCAAAAGTACCACATCGTCACTGATTTATCACATCATAAAGGAAAGAAACGACAATTGCATTTTGGCAGGTAACATAGGAATACCATTTTTTGATATTCTACCCGAAATTAATCATAAAACACAGATAGTATTGGAGTTATCGTGCCACCAACTTCAATTAATAAAGAGATCTCCTAAGGTTTCGGTTTTATTGAATCTATTCGAGGAACATTTGGATCATTATATTAATTTCGAGGATTATCAACTCTCCAAAATGAACCTATTGTTTAAGGCAGAGAAGGATGATATTTTTATCTACAATGCCGATGATAAACTTATAAATCAATGGATTACTCGTTGGACTAATTACAAAAAAGAGAAAACTATTGATATAAGTTTAGTAGGATTTCAACTTAGCGACTACAAGTACGAGGAAAGCAAGTTTTTGAGTGGTTCGCACAACAAATATAATATACTTGCCGCCCTAAATGCCGTACAAAAAATAGGAATAGACGACAATACCGCCATCGCTTCTGCTCTTACTTTCAAAGGATTGCAACATAGAATGCAGTTTATAGGAGAGAAAAACAAGGTTAGGTACTATGACGATTCTATATCAACAATTCCGCAAGCAACTTTGGCTGCCGTAAGGTCGTTGCCTAATGTTTCTACGCTGATTTTAGGAGGTATGGACAGGGGTATTGATTATAGTCCGATAAAAGAGGTTTTGAAGGTGCAAAGTATTGAGAATATTGTATTTGTGGGTAAAGCCGGCAAGCGTATGTATGATATTTTGGAGTTAGGTTTTAAGGATATCAAAGCGTTTGAAACGTATAATACGCTTAGTGAGGTGAAAAACATATTGTTAACTAATAATTGGGAGGAGATTAGCGAGTTCTGTCAAGCGAATGCAAAGAAAGGTACTTCAGTTCTCTTATCCCCTGCTGCAAGTAGTTATGATCAATTCAGAAACTTCGAACAACGAGGCGATTACTTCAAAAATTTAATCTTTCAAACCGAAGTTTAGAACACTTCTTTGAGACAATATTTTTTTTATATCACTCTTTACCAAAATAAAGTTAGATGTTATCCGAATAACTCTCTACACTATTTTGATAACTCCGAAGGATATTTTCCTAAATAGTTAAGTTATCAAAAAATAATTACTGAAAAGAATTTACTAAATTCAGTAAAGAAAAAATTATTATCTGATTTCGCTAAAATATTATTTGATATTATTAGAATGAAATCAAATATTATCCGAATGAAATTAGACTTTATTTGGATAAAATCTAATATTAGTGGCAAATTGTTTCCATTGTTACAATTCTATATAAGGAGAAATTTTTGCAAAGGTTGCATCGTCCATTAAATGAATTATTTTCAGTTGGTTAATATCTGTAAATGCACCATGATTCTGACGGAATACCACAATCTCTTTTGCTAAATAATAATCAATATAAGGGTGCGAGGCAATCTCTTTGATATTCATTGTGTTGATATTAATCTTTCGAATATTTTTATTCGCAATTTTGAAATGGCTTTTAATACTTTGGTATCTTTTGTCGTCCATTCCATAGACTTCTTTAAGTTGATTTACAGATATATACCCACCTAATTTTTCCCTATACTTACTTATTCGCCTTGCGAACGCAGGTCCTATACCTCTTATCATTTGCAAATCCAATGTGTCGCAAGTATTCAAATCCAAAATCAAATCTTTGTAATCTTTCTTCTTGATAAGATAGTAATTATCAGTGTTTTCTTTTGGCAAAGTATCCGTCTTAATTACTTCTTTTCTCCTCTCGTTACTCCCTTTTTCGTAATAGAAATTGTAGATATTATACCTTTTGGATTTATACCTATTTGTGTCCGATTTTTTGTTGTAACGATTATCTTTTTTATTATTATAGGTCTTTTCTGTTGTGTTCTGAACGATAGTTATCTTATTGCCATTGAGATACATATAAGTAAATGCTACGATTATACCTATTAGCAAAAAAATAATTGCCGTAATGCCTATCTTGTGTTCGTATTGTAATTTCTTTTTCTTCACTCTCCAAACAATTTTCTAAATCTTTGTTCTGCAAAGATATAACATAATTTTCTTTTTGTTTAGAAATTTACGCATTATTTGTCTAAATAGTGGCTAAAAATGAAAACTCAAATCGAACAAATAAGTTCTTCCTGCCGTAGTTGGTGAGTTAAAGTAATATATATCAGGTGTATAGTCCAACAAGTTGTCAATTATGAAAGATAGGTTGAAATTCTTGTACAATCTTTGCGAAATAGACAATTTGCAAATCATATACGAAGGGTATTTTTTCATTATCGAGGTGTTCGTTGTGGCATCATATTTCTCGCTTTCCACACTTGATAAGAATCTTGCGTTCAATGCGATATTGAATCCGTAATAAGAAGTCAATTGTTTGTCATAATCCACCCTTAAGACCAAAGTATGCGGACGTGCGGGGGCGTATGGTGTCAATGTTCCCTTTTGTTTTACTTCTTCTTTGGTATAGCAATACGACATCTTGGCATTTAACCCGATTGGAAAACGTGCCTGCAAGGACAATTCTCCACCATAGACGTTCATATTCTCAACATTTATATATTCTATGTAATTACCTGAGGACGTACCTACTGCATCGCCGTTCGTGTTGTCATTCTGTACGTCCGAATTGGCTATACGATTCTTTACCAGATTATAATAAGCCGATGCGGTGAAGTTAAAAATATCGTAAACGTATTCCGAAGAGACGTTAAAGTTATTAGAGGTCTCGCTTTTCAAATCCTTGTTGCCACGAATCTTGAAAATACCTGCCATATCAAAGTCCATATATTTTTCTTTTAAGGTTGGAGATCGAAATCCTCCGCCATAACCTGCTCTAATAGTCCAATGGTCTCGATGATAACGCAATGATAATTTAGGAGTTAAGTGACTTCTTTCGCCGTCCGAGAAATAATCGTAACGCAAAGCCCCAACAACTTCCCAATAATCGTTTATATCCCAATCATATTGAGCAAAAATATCGGCAGTATTCTGTTGTTTGTCGCCGTCTGTGAATTGATAAGAATATAAATAGTCATGCATAAAATCTGCTCCCACGGTAATGGTATAGAGTGGCTTATGAATTAGTCTTTTTGATTGATTATCACCATTATTGCTCTTAAAATAAGAATAATTATACAACGCACGAACAGAATTCTGCACATTAGAATAATCTCTTATATCCTTGCCTGTGTGTTTGGTGTAATCGCTTTTGTCGTATTGGTCAAAATTGTAAGACAACTCCACATCGTTTTTCTCATCTATCTCCCACTTGCCTTTAATTCCGCCCGTAAAATCACGATATCTATCAGGTTTATCCTCATTATACAATCTCTCTCTAAAAAAATAGCCTGCATGGGCAGTAAATTTCAAGTTATCAAAAGGTTTAATAATAATCTTGTCCTTAAAATTCCAAGTCTTGCCACCATATACGCTATTGAAATCATTATTTTCGTTATAAGGCACTGTATATGTATCAATACCAGTATGTTGTAAGGAGAAAGTATTATGAAATATCCCTTTATTTAAGCCAATATTAAGCCCAAGTTTTTTTTCATTATGACTACCATACCTACCACTCAAACCGATGGTTAGAGGTTTGGTAGAATTTTCTTTTGATATGATATTAATCACTCCACCTGCTGCCGAAGATCCATAAAGTGCAGAAGCAGCACCTTTTACTATCTCTATACGCTCGACATTATTCATATCCAGACGCTGAAAATCCACATTGTCCATAGTTTCTCCCGAAAGCCTTTCTCCATCTACCAAAAAGAGAACACCTTGTCCGCTAAAACCATTAAGATTAACGTTAACCTGCTGATTCATTGCGTACGAAAACTCAATTCCTGGCAATTCCTGTTGCAGAACATCGCTAATATTGTTAGCAGAAGCCTTCTCAATCTCCTCGGCAGTAATCAAACGAGTCTGAATTGGGGACTCACTCAAAAGTTTTGGTGTTCTAGTGCCAGTAACTACCACTTGGTCAAGATATTTAGCCTCTTGTTTAAGACAGAAATTAATCTCTACTATATTGTTTTTAGTTTTGTTGTTTTTAGTTTTGTTATTCTGCCAAATAGTACTATCAATATCCTTATATTGTGTAGAATAGCCGACATAACTTGCTTGAATCTTACCTTTATATTTGTGTTTTATCTCCAAAACATAATTACCATTGTAATCACTTGTCGTACCTACGCTATTATCTTCGCTTAAATAAATCGTTGCACCGACTAAAATCTCGCCTTTTTCGTCCTTAACGCTACCTTTTATTGTAATCTGCGAAAAAGAATCTAATCCCATCAAAACAATTATAACTACTATCCAAATCTTTTTCATAATTCTCTCCTTAGTATGGGTAAATAAAACTAATAGTTACGAAACCCAATGTACCTTTTGCCGACATATAATTATCAAAATGCAAAGCAATTTTCTTATTATCCTTTAATTTCACAATATATACCTTATTAGAAGGATGATATGTAGGAGGCGGCGTACTAAAATCCATAACCAACCAATTAGATAATACTTTGTTGCAACGGATATTTTGATAACCGATATAATATTCGTACATACGACTAATATCCGTTATAACAAGCGTATCAATCCACTCATCCTCAGTATAATCTACGTTATCGAAATTCTCGCTATTAGAAGGCAACTCGCTCAACGAAGTAAACTCCGTCTCATAAACACCACCGTTTGCTTTGCCTTCATACTTGTGCAGAGCGATATCCCATTTATCAGGGTCAATTTGCGTATCTGTCTTGGTTAGAGTATCAAAAGTAAATTGCGAACCGTGAACATATTGATAGTGTAAAGCACTTTGTCCATCCCAATCCCCTGTTAAAGTGGTTGGGATAAAGACTGTGTCGATTGTTTGGTCATCAAAACAAAGGTAAAGCCACCTATCAAAATTGGATAAATTCAAATAAAGCGTACCTTCTTTAGTTTGCTTGTTATAGGAAGTAAATCCGTATATATTTTTGTTAGTATCAATGATTTCATCCTCCTCATTATCATCATAAATACCCGAAAACATACCCTCGCAAGACGAACAAATAAGCGAAATACCAACCACAGCAAACACAAATCTAATTATTCTTTTTTTATCGCACATCTCAATGAAAACTTTTTTAATAAAATGTCAAAAAGGCATTACCCTGACATATTGTCGCACCTTCTTAATTTTTGATTTGCAAAGATAGAATAATTACTCACACACTTTAATACTTATCTTTGAGTATTTTTCTCGTTTAGAACAATAAAAAAAGAAGTAATTCATAATCTTACTGTTTGAATTACTTCTCTTAAATGAAAGAATAGAGAACTCCCTACCTCTATTTTACTTTAGATAACTTCTTTATCTCTTATAAAATCAAGAAAATATATTCTTTATCTTATCAAAGAAACTTCTATCTTTCTTAGTTGGGTTAGGCTTGAAATTTTCAAACTTTTCCAGTTTCTCAAGTATCTCACGCTCCTCTTTTGTTGTGCTTTTAGGTACCCAAACATCAACTCTAACCAACATATCTCCCTTAACAGACGCATTTTGAAACTCCGGCAATCCCTTTCCTCGCAATCTGTAGATTCTACCCGAAGACATACCCGGTTCTATCTTGAATTTCGCCTTACCATTTAACGTAGGAACCTCCAAAGTAGTGCCATTAACTGCCTCAGCAAATGTAATATAGGCTTGATAACAGATATTATTGCCATTTCTTTCGAATTGTTCGTGTGGCAATTGCTCAATCGATACAATCAAATCACCAGGTACTCCATTCTTTGCACCTGCGTTTCCCTTACCACTAAAAGATAGTTGCATACCATCTTCAACGCCGGCAGGAATATTTATCGTTATTATATCTTCTCCTTTAACTATTCCATCGCCGTGACAATCAGGGCATTTATCCTTAATTACCGTTCCATCGCCACCGCAAGTTGGACAAACATGTTGGGTCTGCATTCTACCAAATATAGTATTCTGCGTCTCGACTACAACTCCCGAACCTCCACATTGAGGACAAGTTGTCGTACCGCTACCATTCCTAGCACCAGTACCCGAACAAGTTTTGCAAGGAACATATTTCGTTACCTTTATCTTCTTTTCTACGCCATTCAAAATATCTTCTAATGAGAGTTTTAGGTGTATTCTTAGATTAGATCCTTTATTTACTCTACGAGAACCTCTTGCCCCCGAGGAATTACCAAATCCCCCAAAGCCACTAAAACCACTGAAACCGCCTCTTCCGCCAAACAAATCACCAAACATCGAAAAGATATCATTAATGTCTCCACTTTGAGCATTAAATCCACCGAATCCGCCATTATCACCTAAACCTGCCTCGCCAAATTGGTCATATCTTGCACGCTTATTCTTATCGCTTAGAACACTATACGCTTCTGCTGCCTCCTTGAATTTTTCTTCTGCCTCTTTATCACCTGGGTTACGATCTGGGTGATATTTCAATGCCAACTTCCTATACGCCTTCTTCAATTCCTCGTCAGTTGCCGTACGACTGACACCTAACACCTCATAATAATCTCTACTTGCCATATTTATTACCCTCTCTATTTAAGACTTATTAGGTCTAAATTCTTATTTTTCTATGAAAATCGAATAGTAATCAAACACTATTCTTTATTTTGCAACAACCACTTTGCTATAACGTATCACCTTGTCATTAAGGTAATAACCCTTGGTCGTCTCATCTATTACTTTATCCTTATCTTCTTCTTTTGTAGCAGGAATTTGTGCAATTGCTTCGTGTAAGTTCTCATCGAACGTCTCCCCTTTTGCATTAATTGGTTTCAAACCTCTACGTTCCAAAACAGAATATAGTTTTTTGTAAATCAAAGTTATACCTTCTAATGCTGCCTTCACATTCTCGTCCTCTATCTTCTCAATTGACGCCAATGCACGCTCATAATCATCTACTACTGGCAAAAGATCTTTTATAACCTCCTCACTTGCAGTAGATATTAAGTCTATTTTTTCCTTGCTTGTACGTTTTCTATAATTCTCAAACTCGGAATACAAACGCAAATACTTATCATTAACTTCCTGTAACTTAACTCCTAAGGATTCAACTTTATCTTCCAAACTTTCCTTTTTGGTTTCCTTTTGTTTATCCTTCTTATTGTCTTTTTTATCTTTTGTTTCGGTCTCTTTTTCGTTTGTATCTACTTCTTGTTGAGCGTTTTCACACTCTTTATTATTTATTTCTTCTTCTTTTTTTATATTTTCGTCTTTCATTTTCTTTAAGGTATTAAAATTAAACCATTTCATACTCAATTAATATTCCATTTTTATTTTTTATGACATTATGTCAGTTATTTACTCTAGCGTTTTATTACAATCTTTTCTCTCAAACTCTCTTTTTCCCTTGTTTTTATCAAAATATTTCGACGAATAAAAAAAATAATTCGACCATTCATCAAAATCTTTCGACAATTTAAGAAAATATTTCGT
>CAVAII010000030.1:0-2601 GCA_963588535.1 Erysipelotrichaceae bacterium
GTTTCTACTCAACAGGTGGCGTACAGATGGGAGGAGAATACGATGGTATGCTAATGTTGTCGGCAAACCTAACAAAAGACTTCTTGAACAACAATCTAAAAGTGTCAATCGGTGTGGATAACCTACCAAAGAGAGATTTCCATATCAACGCTTATAACCGCAACTACCTTTTGGATATGAATATGCGTTGGCAATACCCACAATTTACTTTCAATATAACATATACTTTCGGTAAGGCTGCTAATAACAATACTTTGAAACGTATTCAAGCCGATGATATGGACTCACGTTCGAGCGGAGAGTCTTCCACAATGAAAGGTCAGGGACAAATAACACAATAATAATAACTATACGAAGATGATTGAGATAAAGAATTTGGACTTCTATTATAAGAAGAATCGTTTGGTACTAAAAGATATCAACTTATCTATCTTGGAGGGTAGAATAGTTGGAGTTTTGGGCAAGAACGGAGTTGGCAAGACAACGCTTTTGCATTTGATCTCGGGTTTGTTATTTCCTCGATCGGGGAGTATAGTTATAGATGGTCGTATGCCACAAAATAGGCAGACGGCTCTATTACAAGAGGTGTTCTTGTTGCCAGAGGAGATGCCGGAGACGAATCTTAGTATAGAACAGTTTGAGAAAATCAACTCGGTCTTTTATCCTAAGTTCTCAAAAGAGCAGTTTCATACCTATCTATCAGAGTTTGAGATAACAGACACCAAACAGCATATCGGCAAACTTAGTCTGGGAACCAAAAAGAAAGTGTTTATCGCCTTCGCCTTAGCGTGCAACACCAAGTATCTATTAATGGACGAGCCTACTAATGGTTTGGATATACCAACCAAATCTTGTCTGCGTAAGATGCTAAGAAAGAGTATGAGTGAGGACAAACTTGTTATGATAAGTACTCATCAGGCAAGGGATCTGCAAAACATCTTAGACTCAATCATTATCATTGATCAGACGAGTATATTACTTGATAAGAATAGCGAAGAGATTACTCAAAAACTATATTTCGGTATCGAGACAGGAGAAGAGAAACCCGAAGAGATACTCTACAAAGAGCCGTCTATTGCAGGTAACCAAATAGTAAGGTTGAATACCGAAGGGGAGGAGAGTAACTTGGACGTAGAGTTGTTATTCAATGCTGCTTTTGAGAGTAAAGATTTATTCAAACAAATATTTAATAAATAAGGAGGAGAGGAGATGAACACAAGTTTTAGTCTTAGCAGAATAATAGATGTCCTAAAAAGGAAATGGATTACAAATCAAAAGATATATTTGATATTCTTTGCGATATTCTTTTTTATTGATTTGTTTGTATGCTTTATCTATGCCTCACTCAATTTCGATTATGGTGGTGAATATGTTACTTATAATAGGAGTATTAGTCTTTCTTTGGACACTCTTGCAATAGTTATCCTAACGGGTATTATTCCTTTCTCGGAATTGACAAGTCGTAATAATAGAATGTTCGAATTGCTTTACCCTGCCTCACAAGCAGAGAAATTCATAGTAGAGTTATGCTTTTGCTTTATTGCTATTCCGATAGCGGTATTGCTTATAGATATTATCGCTATATTCTTGGGTACAGAGTTATGGAAGTTGTTTTCTCCCGAGACGCATGTAAGGATTAATTTCCTTACACCTACGCTTATATTCTCTTCTTTCTCAGAGTTGTCTCTAAGGACTTTAATGGCAATAAGTATTTCCTTCTTCGGTTCTATATTGTTTAGAAGATATAGACTAATAAAGATTTGGAGTATTGTTAGTTGCGTTTCGTTTGTCTTACTTATTATCGTCTCCATCTATGTTGCCAGCCAGATGATTAGTGATACAGATGTGTTCCCTTATAATATTATGATTGAGAGAGTACAAGACAGCAACGGCAATTGGGCTAATAAACAAGTCTATTATCATAATGGCGAACGTTTGGATTATGTGCCATGGTTCTTTAGTCGAATATTTTGGAATATTGTAATAGGGGCGATAAGTTTAGGTTTTTTGGTTAGTAGTTGGTTTGTTTACAAGAAAAAAACTATTTAGGCTATGATACACAATGGAGATAAACCGATATTTCTGCAACTGGCTGAGGTGATAAAGAATAGAATCCTCGACAATACTCTATCTTTTGACGATAGGATACCTTCTGTTAGGGACTTGGCAGCGGAGTTTGAGGTCAATAACAATACCTCTATGCACGCTATTGAGAAACTTGCCTTAGAGAATATTGTCTATCAGAAGCGAGGTCTTGGCTATTTTGTTACTAAGGACGCTAAGCAGATAATCGAACAGCAACGCAGACAACAATTCACCGAATCTTTCTTGCCGATATTGAAAAAAGCAATGACGGATTTGAATATCAGCAAAGAGGAGTTAATAGATATGTTGTAGATAATCAGCAGTGATTATGTTTTTTAGGTAAGAATATTTCTTAAGCAATCATTTTACAATATTTTTCAAAAGAGACAAAGTTTTAAGCAATTACTTTGTCTCTTTCTTTTCGTTGAAAACGACTTTCTAAAGACTATTTTTGGTAGTGTCTCAAATAAGGTGATGTTTTAGTCAAATATTCTGCCAGATTATCAGAATAAAGTG